>CANFLJ010000180.1 GCA_947447815.1 Chitinophagaceae bacterium
AGGGTATTCTTATGCAAACAGCAAGAGGGGAAGTATTCTGGCCTTGGAATAGCTTCTTTAAACATTTAGAAACACCTCATCACTTTCATCTTTACTTCAATGAGAAGAGTTTCTTTCTTATTCCTAAAGAAGTGATGAATGAAACCCAATTGCACGAATTCAGGAACTTCATGAATAATAACATAGGTTCTTAGTAATCACTGAATTGAATGCTGTATTACACTATTAATTGTACAATTTAATCCACGAATATGAATCAGATATATGCTTCTATTATTACTATAGGTGATGAGCTTTTAATTGGCCAAGTAATAGATACTAATAGCGCTTGGATTGCTCAGCAACTTAATAAAACTGGCATAGCTGTAAAGCATAGAGTAGCGGTTGGTGATAATAAAGAAGATATTGTGCTTGCACTTGATGAAGAACAAAAGCTAGCGGATATAATTTTGATTACCGGTGGACTAGGTCCCACTGCCGACGATATAACCAAGCCATTATTATGTGAATACTTTGGAGGTACGTTGGTACTTCATCAACCTACCTTAGATTTTATCATAGATCTATTCGAAAAGAAGTTCAAGCGACCTATGTCCGAGCGTAATCACAAACAAGCTGAGGTTCCAGATACCTGTACCGTATTAATGAATGAAAGAGGGACTGCACCTGGGATGCTTTTTAAGAAAGATAACAAAATATTTGTTGCAATGCCTGGTGTGCCCCATGAGATGAAATGGATAATGGAAGCGCATGTGCTACCATACATCTCGAAACATTATCAAACTGGCTTTGTAGAACATAAAACGCTTCTAACTGCAGGAATAGGAGAGTCTTTCCTGGCAGATAAAATAAAAGATATTGAAGATTCTATACCTTCTCATATCAAATTAGCCTACTTACCAAACTTTGGGATGGTTAGGTTAAGACTTACTGCTTATGGAACTGATAAACAAGTATTACTTAATGAGCTTAATCAGTATTTTAATCAATTAAAAGATCGTGTTGCTGAGTTTTTAGTAGCAGATGAAGATATTGCATTAGAAGCCGTTGTAGGTAATTTGTTGAAAGAATCTAACCAGACTGTTTCAACTGCAGAAAGTTGTACGGGAGGATTAATTGGCCATTTAATCAGTTCCATTCCAGGCGCTTCTGCTTATTTTAAAGGATCGATTGTTAGTTATAGTAATGAAGTAAAAACCAATCTGCTGGATGTTCCTAAAGATACATTGTATTCTTTTGGTGCTGTAAGTGAACAAACAGTTTCACAGATGGCAGCATCGGTAAGAGAAAAATTAAATACAGATTATGCAGTTGCAGTTAGTGGCATAATGGGCCCTGAAGGAGGAACTGTGGATAAACCTGTGGGTACAGTGTGGATTGCTGTTGCTGATGATAAAAAAGTTAAAACGATCCAATTCAATTTACCCTTTGATAGACAAAGAAATGTGCAACAAACAGTCATAAATGCGCTTAATTTTTTAAGAAAATTGATTGTGGAAAACAAATGTGGATAACAGAAGAATAACTTTAAGAACATTAAAATTACTTTTGGAACTTATTAGCGGTCGTTTGTTTTGTTTTAATTGAAAAATTTACATAACTAACTTCAACTTATAGAGAATAATATTGAAGATTAATTTCTTCTTAATTAATCATAACTAATTATGGCAATTGTAGATTTAGTTATGCCCAAAATGGGCGAGAGTATAATGGAAGCTACCATACTTAAGTGGCACAAAAATGTCGGCGATTTCATCAAACAAGATGAAATTGTTTTAGACATCGCTACAGATAAGGTTGACAGCGAAATTCCATCTAACGTAGAAGGTATTCTGAAGGAAATATTATATTACGTAAATGATATTGTTCCTGTTGGAACCGTATTAGCTAAGATTGAAATTTCTGCTGCTGCTGACCACAAAGTGGTTGCTCCTGTTCAAGAAGCTCCTGCAGTAGTTCCTGTGGTTGCTCCTGCTACTGTTGCACCAGTTGTAGAGCCTACAGTAGATTACGTTCCATTTACACCATCAACAACCGCTAATAAAGTGGCTAATAACAATAGATTTTTCTCTCCTTTAGTACTTAACATTGCAAACAGTGAAGGTTTAAGCCTTTCTGAACTTGAAAATGTTCCTGGAACCGGTGCTGAGAACAGAGTTACTAAAAAAGATATTCTTCAATATATCGCAGATAAGAAAGCGGGTAAAGTTCAGCCAGTGGTTGCTCAACCTCAATACGCTTATGTAGCCCCTACACCTGCACCCGCTGCAGTTGCAGAGGTTGCTCCTGTAGTTGAAGTTGCGCCTGTTGCAGAAGTGGTAAAAGAAGTTGCTGAACCAGTAGCAGTACCAGAAATTGCACCTATTGTAGAGGTTGCAGAAGTAGCTGCCGTTGCTGCTGCAACTGTTGCTGTAGCTGAACATTTTGCTCCTGCTCCTGTTGAAGTTGCTCCTGTTGCTGATGATGTAGATACATCTGAATTTATCAAACAAGAAGTTGCATTACCAATAGTAGAAACTCCTTCAATAGAGGAAGAAACAGTAGCTGAAACTATCGAAGAAGCTCCGGTACATCAATCTTTCAAAATAGATGATGCTCCTGTAGCTATACCTTCCATTGAAGAAACAGTTTATGTTGCTCCTGCTGTAGAACCTATTATTGAAGAAGCTGTAGTTACTCCTCCTGTTTCAATATTATCTGTGGAAGAAACAGTTTATGTTGCTCCTGTTCAACCAATTCATGTTTCGCCTGTAGTGGAAACAGTGCACACTGCACCTGTAAACGTTCATGTAGAAAGCGCTCCAGTTGTTGCTGCTCCTGCAGTGCAAGCTGCGGAAGTTAAAGCTCAGGAAGCCTATCGCGTTTCTTATGAAGAACATATCAAAGAGACTGTGCAACCAGCAAATAATAACTATACTAATAATATAACACCTACACAAAACATTATGTCAGAAGCTAAACCAAGTGTTGAAATTATCGAGATGGACAGAATGCGTAAGTTAATCGCTAAACACATGGTGGATAGCAAACATACCAGTCCACACGTTACCAGTTTCGCAGAAGCCGACGTTACCAATATGGTTCAATGGCGCGAAAGAGTTAAGGGCGATTTCGAAAAGAGAGAAGGTATCAAATTAACCTATACTCCAATGTTTATCGAGTGTATCTTGAAAGTATTAAAGAGATATCCTTTGATTAACAGTTCTGTAGATGGGGATAAAATTCTTATCAAGAACTTCTTTAATATTGGTTTTGCAACTTCTCTTCCTTCTGGAAACTTAATTGTTCCTGTTATCAAAGATGCTCAGAACCACAACCTTATTAGCCTTACCCGCTCGGTAAGTACCTTGGCTGAGAATGCAAGAAATAATAAATTGAAACCAGATGATACTACTGGTGGTACTTTTACTTTCTCTAACTTAGGCAACTTTGGTAGTTTGATGGGTACTCCAATTATCAATCAACCACAATCAGCTATCATGGCAGTAGGTGCAATCAAAAAACGCCCTGTTGTTATTGAAACTGACAAAGGCGATTTCATTGGTATCAGACAAATGATGTACTTATCTTTAAGTTATGATCACAGAATCATCGACGGAAGCGTAGGTGCTAGCTTCTTAACCGAAGTTGCTAAAGAATTTGAAAACTGGAACCTTGACCGTGAGTTGAAATATGTAGTTAAAGAGTGGTACGTAGAATAAGAGTTGATAAACATAAAGTACTTAGTACTTAGACAATACAAAAAGAGTGAATCATTTACGATTCACTCTTTTTTTGCTATGATCTGAATATGATAGGATCAATTTCATGATCAAATACTTTACATCTTACTTAATACAAAAAGAAGAGCGTCATTAATTTTAATGGCGCTCTTCTTTTTGTATTGTCTATTATCTAAGTACTAAGTACTCTAAATCTCTTATTGTCCTGCTTCCTTTTTAGCATCTGCCTGCATCTTATCGTTAGCAGTAATCAAGAACTCTACACGACGGTTTTTCATTCTTCCTTCAGGTGTGTCATTGCTATATTTAGGCACAGTAAAGCTTAATCCTTTAGTTGAAATTCTGGAAGGAGCAATTCCTTTACTTTTTATGTAATCCGCAACATTGGTGGCTCTTTTTACCGATAAAGTCTGGTTATATTCTACCGTACCGGTATTATCTGTATGGCCATCTATTTCAATATTAGTATCTGGATACTTATTTAAAATAGTTACCAGATCATTCAAGGAAGTTTGTGCGCTAGGCGATACAGTTGATTGGTTAAATCCAAACAATATTGCACTGTTGAATTCTACATTAATTCCTTCTTCTACTCTTTCTACCTTAGCATTTGGAATCTGATTCTTAATCTCTTCGGCTTGCTTATCCATTTTACGGCCAATGATGTTTCCGGCAGCACCACCCACTACTGCACCTATAATAGTACCTAGTCCTGTATTGCCAGACATCTTACCTATTACAGCTCCAAGAGCAGCGCCACCACCTGCGCCAATGGCAGTACCCTTCTGGGTATTATTCATCGAGTTTATTGTACTGCACTGTACCATAAAGATGGATGCTGTACCCATTAACAGTATATTTCGTGTAATATTCTTCTTCATATTTAATTATTGTTTAGTAAAGTTATAGTTAATTGTCATAACGGAGTTCTCAAATGCTACTTGCGATTGAAGTACCATGGTAGTGGCATCAATTGTGGCAACAGTAAACTTGTATCCGTCGGTAATTTTCTTAGCTTTTACACCATCTTCCAGTCTTTTATACTGAAATGTTTTTACGCCGTTCTCTTCTACAAAAGACCAGTTTATTTTTCTTTCACCGCTTACACAACCGTTCTTATCATTGTTGAAAATAGTATAAGTGCCAAAGCCATTCATTGGCAATGCCCAAACACTTCCTGCCAGACAGGCCTCATTTCCTTCCCCTAATAAAGTAAG
>CANFLJ010000181.1 GCA_947447815.1 Chitinophagaceae bacterium
ATGGGATATAGAAACAGGTGATACCGATGTGATAGTGGCTGTAATGGATGAAGGAGTGCAATTAAATCATCCCGATCTGCAACAGAATATTGCGTATAAAAAGAGTTACAATTTTGTAAATGATTCCTACAGTATCAATCCAGGCAATCATGGATGCCACGTGGCTGGTACCATTGGGGAGGTAAATAATAATGGCGTTGGCGGCAGTGGCGTAGCTGGCGGAAATGGAAGTATTAATAGTGGCGTAAGACTGATGAGTTGCGAGATATTTGAACCCACCGGCGAAGGAGGCAATATTGGGCAGGCTTTTATATATGCTGCTGATAATGGGGCTTGTATATCCAACAATAGCTGGGCCTACGATGACGAAGGGGTTTACGAACTATCTACCATGGATGCTATTGATTATTTTATACAGCATGGCGGAGGCAAAGTGATGCAGGGTGGACTGGTGGTATTTGCTGCAGGCAATAGTGGTTCTCCCAAAAAATATTATCCATCATCGTACGAAAAAGTGATTTGTGTAGCTGCTACCAATAATAAAGACAAAAAAACATTTTATTCCACCTATGGCAACTGGGTAGATATTGCTGCACCAGGTGGAGAGTTTGGGGGCTATACCGATGTAATAAGTTGTAATGCCTACAGCGATTATATGTTTGATCATGGCACATCTATGGCGTCGCCTCATGTGGCAGGTGTGGCAGCCTTGGTGGCATCCTATCTTAAAGGAAAAACGTCGGCAAGTGATGTAAGAGAAATAGTGCTTTCTACTGCGGATAATATAGATACACTTAACCCAGGTTTTATTGGTAAGATAGGTAGTGGTAGGGTAAATGCCTACCGGGCTTTATTGAAGGCAAAAGCGATAAACGACAACAAGAATATTAGTCCTGCTACTGCTATACACGCAACAGCTGATTGTAACTATTCCATGCAGGTATCCTGGACTAAAAATGCTTCCTCCAATGATGTGTTGCTGGCTTATAGCAACAAAGAACCAATAGGCGTTTTAACCGATGGAAAAAGTTATGCAATAGGAGATACTATAGCAGGTGGAGGCACTGTTATTTATAAAGGGAATGCTTCCAGCTTTCAGTACAATGCTTCAATTAATGATCTGATACATTCTTTTAAAGTATGGAGTATTGGAGCAGGCAATCAATATAGTCTTGGTAGCTCTTTTGATACGGTATTGCATGCAACCACTATAGTATCGGGGCCACATGCATTGCAGCAGAACTTT
Source organism: Chitinophagaceae bacterium (assembly GCA_947447815.1). Lineage (GTDB taxonomy): Bacteria > Bacteroidota > Bacteroidia > Chitinophagales > Chitinophagaceae > CANFLJ01. Next base: position 1,247 of record CANFLJ010000181.1, read on the forward strand.
AATTATCCTCCTTTATTTCCTACCTTACAATGGAGAACAATTAATCCTGACAACGATATATCATGGACTCATTCTATCATGGAAGATACTGCTGCCATGGGAGCAGGAGATCATTATTCAATGGCCATGTATAACTTTCAATATAATACACTTGCAGGTGCGGTAGACTGGCTTACAACACCCATGCTTTTATTGAATCATCCCGACTCGTTGAAGCTAAGTTTCTGGCATAGTTACGCCAGTAGAAATACAGGCAATCCCTTACAGGATAGCTTGCAGATAATGATATCTACCAATTGTGGCAGTACCTATACTACTCTTTGGAATAAAGGAGGCTTGAATCTTGCTACCGTAACAGATACATCGGATAACGAATGGAAACCTACCTCTATTAACGACTGGCAACAGACCACGCTGGATCTTACCCCTTATAAGGATAATCCTAAACTAACCATTGCATTCAGATCGGTGAATGGCATGGAGAATAATTTATTTTTAGACAACATAAATCTATCCGTTCTTTATAAAAACGATCTGGCAATTGCTGCTATCAATGCCCCTTCAGGTTATCAATGCAACAACAATATTAACCCATCCATTGCTTTGATAAATAAGGGAACCAATACTATACAGTCGGCTAGTTTATCCTACTCAATTGACAATGGAAACATGGTGAATACAAATTGGGTTAGTTCACTTAAAAGAGATAGTACAGTTGCTATTAATTTAAACAATAGTATTACTACTGCAGGCACACATACTATTAAAGTTTTTATTAATAGTGTTAATCAAACAACTGACAATTTTAATCAGAATGATACGCTGTCTGGCAATTTCACTACTGCTACAAACATAGAATTGCCTTTGAATGAAAGCTTCGAAAGTGAAGTGTTTCCGCCAACAGGATGGCAGGCAATAAATACTACTCCTAATGATTCTATTGTATGGATACGTAATACTTTGGCAGCAAGTAAGGGAATAGCATCTGCAGTAATACAGAACATTCATCAGTACGCACAATGGGGAAAGATAGAAGATTTAATTACCCCAACTATTACAGTAAATAGGGAGGATAATGTATACCTGTTGTTCGATCTTTCTTACGATACTACCAGACTGGTAGTTAAGAAAAATAAGTACGATACCTTGCAGGTAGAATATACAACTGATTGTGGAAATAGCTGGCAACCACTTTATTTAAAATGGGGAGCCACATTGCAAACTAATAAACTGCCAGCCACAAGGATTGAATACGTGCCTAGTAGTATTGACCAATGGAGAACAGATACTATAAATCTATCTGGCAAGGTTAAAGAAGGAGACCAGTTTCGTGTACGCTTTAGAAACATAGAAAATGATGGTAATGATTTATACATTGATAACATCAGACTTGACTATCGAAAAGTAACTTATCCTAATCCATTTGATAATAGTATTTTCATTAATAATCCTGCTAATACTACTAATCTGAAATACATAGAACTCTATGATATGCTGGGCAGAAAAGTAGCTGAGTATAGTTTTAATGGCAATGCTCAGGTAATGCAAACAATAACTTCCAGACAATTTGCATCTGGTATTTATATTCTTAAACTAATATACAGCGATAAGATTATTACCCATAAAATGCTTAAAGCAAATAAGTAAAACTGAATTACAAAAAATTATAACCAACTTAATTAAAAGAAATGAAAAAATATTTATTAGCAACCATCTTGATGACGATAACAGTAGTTTGTTTTGCACAGGATAGCACAAAGAAAGTAGAAAGAAAATTTATCGACAGAACTCCGGGTTATTCTAAATCAGTAAGTGTTAAAGCCAATGGAGTAACAACCGTTTATATTTCTGGATTAACCGGAGAAGGAAACACCTTTGAAGAACAAACCAGAAAAGCATTCAATAATATTCTGGCAGCATTAAAAGCAAATAATGCTACTCTTAGTCAGATAGTAAAGATGAATACTTATATCGTAAACATTAATGCACAGAGTGTAGATACTTTCAGGGCAATAAGGAAAGAAGTATTTGGCATTAAAAACATCAGTACCGAAAATGATGGAATGCCTGCCAGCACCTTACTGGGTGTGCCTGCTCTTGCAGAAAAAGGAAAGCTGATAGAGATAGAAGCAATTGTTGTTTTAGACGAAATAAAATAAGTGTAATAAAAAACATAAGTACATTAAAAGAATGTAGTAAAACGAATAAGGGTCGAATGAGCTAGCTCATTCGACCCTTATTTATAAGTTGAATTCTGAATATTATTGACCGAATACTTTCTTTAATATATCCGTAGTTCTTGCCAACGGATCTTTACGAATCAGTTGTTCTTCTCCAGCTATTTGCAGGAATATACCATACATCGCTTTCTCGGTAACGTAGGCAACTAAATCGGTATTTACCTTCTTTACAAAAGGCAATTGATTGTATGCAGAGAATACTGTATTCCAATATTTAGTGGCATCTACTTTTGCAAGACTTTCGTTGATGATAGGTTTAAATGCCTGTGTAACTGCAGGCGTAGTATTTGTTTTTAAATAGGAAGTAGCGGCAGTGTCATTTCCTTTCAATATGCTAAATGCGTCTTGTATGCTCATGTTCTTTATAGCATTGATAAAAATAGGGGCGGCAGTTTTTGCAGCATCTTCAGCGGCACGATTCATGCTAAGTATTGCTTCATCTACTTGTTTGTTCATCCCTAAGTCTCTAAGTTTTTGCTCTACCTTTTGTGCTTCAGGCGGCATTAATACCTTAACCGCAGCATTGCCATAAAAACCATCTACAGCCGCTAGCTTTTCGGTCCCTTTTTTTACGCCATTAGTCAATGCTTGTTTAAGGCCCGCAGCTACATCTTCCTGACTAAGTCCAGTTCCTGTTTTCCCTGGTAATTTACTTTTCAATGCACCCACACTTTTTGTTACAGTACTGTCTGTAGTTACTTTCTTAAGTAATCCTCCTAATCCCTGTGCCGATAGAGTAGAAGTTCCTATACATCCTGCAATTGCAATAGCCAAAACTTTATTCATATAATTCTTTGTTGTGATATTTTCAGTAAACGAAAATAGTGCCAGACTTTATTAATTCGATAAAAATTATGTTAGTTTACAATCTGTTTATGTAAAATAAGGGTTAATTAGTTAGATAATTAAGGCTGTCTCAATACCTTTACTTCCTCTTTTAAAATAATATGGTCACTATTATTAGATATATAATTTTATTGTTTTGTATACTTTTGATGAAGTCAGCTGCAGCACAGCCCTGCTACAAATTTGGACAAACCCCTTCTTTGGCAATTCCCGTTTGTGATATTACCGATTTCATACAGGATAGTGTTTCTATATGTCAGGGAGCCATTGTTCCCGTACCGCCATGCCCTAATGGAACAACCTATTCCAATCAAAATCCTTTCTGGTATAAGTTCCACTGCTTTGCTTCAGGGTCTTTAGGGTTTTTAATTATACCCAAACAAATAACGGATGATTATGACTGGCAACTATTTGACGTTACCGGACATAAAACAACCGATGTAAATACAGACCCAAGCCTTTTTGTAGCCTGTAACTGGAGTGGTGTACCCGGCATTACAGGTACCATTCCTAATACTACGGCAGTAAATTCTTGCAACTCACCCGTTAGTGGCCCTGGTGTTACGCC
>CANFLJ010000182.1 GCA_947447815.1 Chitinophagaceae bacterium
ATTAATATTGTGTCTACTAAAAAATTCAAAACTCTTGTTCCTATTCCTGCCTGATATATTGTTGTTTGCATATTATTTTGTTACCTCATTAAGTACATTTTACCATAACCACTATTAAAGAAGTGATCGGTATTGGTTTCATTACCCAAGCCATCAGAAACGGTATATTTACCCAGCTGATTGCCATGAAGATTAGTTATTACCCTATATAAATAAACCCCATTGGCTACTTTATCTCCATACTGATCGGTGCCATCCCATTTGTAATCAGTTATGTTGTTGCCAATATGTAAAGACCCCAATTCATTCTTATTTATTTCCTTTATTACTTTACCAGTAATGGTCAGAATTTGTATTCTAAGCATATCAGGCACTTCGCTACCGGTAAGGGTAAATACAAAAGCAGTAGAAGTAGTAAATGGATTTGGATAATTAAACACATTACTAATCATAGGCGTATTATTCACCATAAAGTTTAATGAATAATGTATGGTACCACTTAGGTTACTGTTTTTATCTTTTCCCTGAACTATTAACTGATACTTTCCATCAGGAAGAGATGGAGTTAATTCCGCAATAGCCTCATTTGCTCCTGCAGCAAGGTTGGCAGGAATAAACTTCAATGTATCCGAACCATAGGTAAATGTATGCACTGTATTATCAGGATATAATAATTGCAATGCAATATTAGCCGTATCATCAAGGGCAAGATATTTAGACTCATCCTTTAGTTTAATTCTGATATTTGGTTTAGCCGAAGCCATGTCTCCATTCATAATATGTACTCCATCAAAAGTAATATCCAGCACAGGTTTTATGTTATCATTTTTTACATAAAAACTCTTGTACATATAATTATTAAACAGGTATTCCTCTCCAGGATTATTGGTAGGATTAATAAAAACATACAACGTATTACTTCCATTTAAGTTCTTGGTATCAATGCTTACCGACACTAGTGTAGTATCTCCTGCAATAATCGGTTTCAATTTCGCAATCTTTATGTCCTGTGTAATATTATTATTATCAATAATCTGCATTTTTACAGGAATACTATCGCTGTAATTCATATCACTTATATTCTTGAAAGCAATAGCAAAATTAACTGGTTGTCCGGGCTGTAAAGTATCTGTACTGTTGAATGAATATTTAACCGAAGGTGCAAGCGCTCCTTCCGGAATTAGATCGGCTAGCAACCTCCAGTATTTAAGTTGATAAGGCGTATTATAAACAGTATCCTGATTACTCATATTCAATATTAGGTATGGATAAGTAGCAGCACTTATTCCAGAAATATCAATATCCCCTATATACCCAATATAACTATTCAGCAAAGTATTATTACCTGCCGTATCTACTCCAACAATTTTTATAGTGTCTATATCCTTAGGCAGATTATCAATGGAAGAACCAGACCACTTAAGTTTCTTCCATGCTTTAGCCGGTCCAAACTTTGGAGAAGTTACTGTTCCATGATTACCAGAATAAGGAATATTTATATTAATAAACAACTGATCCGTAAGCCCTCTTGTTAGTTTGTATACCGGAGTAAAAGTGGTTACATTCTTCTGATAAACAAACGCCCAGGTTCTTGGCAGAGATAGTGTAAATGAATCCAGTGCACTAAAGCCCGCAGATACAAATCTATCATACAATGTATTGCCTGTACCATATATACTTGCATCGGCCTTCCATACATCCACATAAGGGTTTGCATTAACTGGCTGATCAAGTATAAGACGGGCAGTAACTATTACACTATTAGGAATCCAATCCATAAAGTCGCGAATTTTTCTTCTTGAGGCAGTATCCATATAACCAAACTCAAAATTCTTTTCCACTCCATAGGTTGGATTAGCCACATCGCAGGAAGCTGCACTACCCATAAAGGAACCGTAGTTACTTCCTTGAGGAATAGTAGAAGGTACTGGTTGATTATAATAAGGTTTTAATGTTTTAGCGTCTAATAAATTAAAAATAATAGAATGACCCAAACAAGCATTGGCACTTATTCTACTATCATTTAGTTTTATCTGAAAATCGGAAGGTTCCGATCCACTGGTAGGGAAAATAGAATGCGTAATATGCAGTAATCCTGTGTCATTATTAAAGCTCCACATTCTGGATGTGCTATCCAAATTAATTGCTTGAAAACCAGATTTTAAATGCTGGTATAAATGAGACTGATTGTATCCCATAGATGGACTATTGGCAAGGTACACAAAACTACTATTATTCCATCTGTAACTACCGGTAGTAGGCACTATAGCTATACGCCAGTAATAGGTTGTACTATCAACCATCGTAAAGGAAGGATTAAATTCTACTACCCCTCCTATCACACTATTAATGGTTTGAGATACTTTGAAAGCAGAATTAAAAAGCTCTGTGGTATCTACTTCTATAGCATACTGTCTGGCTGTACTGATTGGATCAGCAGTAGAAGCAACAAACTTAATGGTAGGCTTATTTACAATAGCATAATTATAAGGATAGATAGGCGTAATCTCATCTTCAAAAACAACAAATTGTTTGGTAATACTATTATTTAATTCACTCAGTTCAGCTATCTTATTATCATTATCAATAGTAATTGTAATGCTATTATTTCCCTTGTCTCTGGTAGCAATGATAGGAACCGTTAAAGAAATAGAATCCATATAATTGATACTCGCAATCTTTTGATTATACAAGACAGTTGTACTACCATCAGGATACTTTCTGGTGATGAGTAAATTAATAGAATCACTGATTGCTTTTCCTATATTATAAATATTTGCTTTAAAGCTAAAGGAACTTCGCGCAACAGAAATAAAGGAAGGATTAATAACTACCTGAGGATCTTCAATAACATAATCCGGCAAACTATCGGCATATATTTTGATAGCAGGATCGCCATGCAGGATCATTTCTTCGGCATGTATTCTGGCAAAATAATCGGTAAATCCTCCTACTCCTAAAGCATTACTGCCGTATAGTAAATCATCCCCTACCCCTTTGTTGTAACCGTTGGTAGATAAGCCTGTATAGAAACCTGTAGAATAACTATCCAGATAATTAGTAAGGCCAAAGTGGGTGCTTGCTATAAAACCTATTGCTCCTTTTTGGGGTGCCAATACCCATAGTTCTGCCAATGCATTTCGGGAAGTAAATCTTCCTGTATCATAGTCGTAAAAGCTACCAGCATCGCAACCATTTATCAGAAACATGGGATACTTACCCGTATTATTATAAGAAGCAGGATCATCTAAGTTATACCCTAATGTAGTGGCTGCTGAGTGACCGAAATAAGACATTAATGCATAGCCATTATTAAATAAATTTGTTAGTCTTTGATTAACAATAGTAGTAACACCTGTATTATCTTTTCTAAAATCGTTTACATGTCCTCCAAAACTTGGTGCTTCTATAATTCTCTTCCAACCAGCCATATAGAAATCTATAGAATTCTGTAAACCAGGGTCATTTGCATCAGCACCATTGATATGCACTATTTCCTTCATCCATAATTTACGGTCAAGCGTTTCAGGAGCTGTAAGAGCTTGGTTTTCATATTGCTTTACTTTATCCAGATAATCATTTACTTCCTGATTAGTAATGGCAGATATTCTTCCAATTGGTATATCCGGTATAGGAGAATTGCCTTTGGAGGTAAGCATAGCATCGGATGGAGGCCAACCAAAAGTAGGTACTACATTCAATGCATCGGCATATGCAGAAGATTGATTGTTTCTATATTGATCGTAGGTAACACCTTTACCTATCAGCAATACATATTTTGGTTTAACAGTAAAATTATCAATTGCAAATCGAGAAAAGTTTTTAATACTAAGCGGATGCTTCTTAATGCCATAAGCAAACTGATCTACCAGATCATCTATATCAAAAACCTTTGCATTAAACTTACCCCCCGCATTACTGTTTCTATAATTATTATAAGCAACAACTGAAGTAGATAATATTTTATTGCTAATGATTAAATAATCGGCCTGATTGGATACCAATCCATAATTAGTAAAGGTTCTGGAATCCAGTTGATTTACTACTGCATATGTTCCTGCATCTTCACTAACTAATACTAGTTTTCTATCGCCTGCAGCAGGCAAGGAAAACTTTAATATTCCTGCTGTAGCAGTATTAGCTACATATCTTTTATTATTAGTAAGATCGTATAATACAGGCGTAACAGAAAAGTTGAAATTAGTTATTTCCAGATAGTTTCCAATTCCAGTAGCAGGAAGGAAAAAAGGAAAAGCAGACTTCGCACCAAAATTAAATTTCCTAGGATACTGCAATTCTACAAAACTAATCACTGCTCTATCATACGTATTACCGGTAGTATTAGAAATGGTGACTTTAAAATTCTCCGTTCCGTTATTATTAAAAAAAGAATTATTAATACCAGCAGCAGTATCTATCCGAAAATTAAAATCATTCACTACCTTGCTTAATACCGTATTATTATTCAACATAAAACTTACTGTTCTAGCACCTGCATACAAAGCAGCATTCCCTACTATGCCTGCTATTAAATTAATATTATTGTTGTTGGCAAAATACAAATTTTCATTAATGCTAAAAGTGTATGGATTACTCATAGTAATATCCCTTGTAGATAATACTTCTCCCAGGTCGTAGGAGGAAGAATATAAATCCTGTCCTACATTCTGAGAGAATCCTCTATTCATTTTATCTGCGAAATTTATTCTCACAGAATGTATAAAATAAGGCTCCGGAATAAGCGTATTATTGGATACATCATTCAATGCATCGGATAGTCTAAGATTAGCAGCAGTATTCGTATTTACTGTTAAAAAGTAAGCTGCAGTATCGGTTTGTATACTTACTCTATC
>CANFLJ010000183.1 GCA_947447815.1 Chitinophagaceae bacterium
CCTGAAGAGTACTCCCGATTTGAAATGATGGAAGCATCCATTAAAGCCTTAAGAAGACTGGATAAAATAATTATCAGCGAGATAGATACCAGTGAATATACCATTGCTTATCTGGAGCAACATACAACCAAAACAAGGGAGGGAAAAGAGGCAAAAAATACCTATATCAGTTTTGCTAAAATACTGGGTATAGAATCGGATGAAAAAAACACCACTACCCTTGTAGAGCTGGATGAATTTATAGAAAACAAAAGAAAGGAATTAGCAGGCAAAGAGCATGCACCTGAGGATATTAGAGCAAAAATAATAAAAGACAATTACGGCAACATCAATGACAAATATTATGGCAACAATGATGTAACGGGACCATCGGCATTGCATGGAACCCATGTAGCGGGCATCATAGCAGCACAAAGGAATAATGATATTGGAATAGATGGAGTAGCGGATAATGCACGCATCATGATTATAAGAGGTGTGCCTGATGGCGATGAATACGACAAGGATATTGCTCTAGCCATTATATATGCCGCAGATAATGGTGCCAAAGTGATTAATATGAGCTTTGGAAAGGAATATTCGCCAGAGAAATACTGGGTAGATTCTGCCATCAGATATGCAGAGAAAAAGGACGTATTAATTATCCATTCTGCCGGCAATGATGCCATCAACCTAGACTCTATTGAAAGTTATCCTTCTGCATATTCTGAGTTTTACAAGAATAAGGCAGCTAATATAATTGTAGTTGGAGCCAGCAGTACCAATAGTTATAACAATGGAAGTGTAATAGCCGACTTCAGCAATTACAGTAAGAACAAAGTAGATATTCTTGCACCTGGGGTAAAAATATATTCTTCATTGCCAACTAAGAACCAGTACGGAAACCTGAATGGCACCAGCATGGCTGCACCTGTAGTAAGTGGTGTAGCGGCACTCATAAGAAGCTATTTTCCTGCTCTTAACTATGCTCAGGTGAAAGAAGCTATTTTGAATTCGGTAATTTATACAGAAACTGATGTAACCAATATAAAACCTGGCAACCCTGATGAAATAGTAAAACTGAGTGATATGTGTGTGACAGGAGGTGTAATAAATGCTGCCAAAGCGGTGGAATATGCCTATAATTTGTATAACAAAAGCAAGCTAAAGAAGAAGTAAGTTTTTACAAACAGTACATTCATCAAATTTAATAGACGCTCTACCACCACTCCCCTATTTTTGCGGCAATAATTTTCCTAAAAAGTAATGAGCAAGTACCTTCGTTTTATAATATCATCATTAGCAATTCTATTTATATCCAGCCTATCTGCACAGCAGAAATATACCTTTACGGGTTACATTAAAGACTCCCTGACAGGCGAATCTTTGATAGGAGCCAATATTCAGATAAAGCCCATCAACAAAGGCGTTACATCGAACCAATACGGTTATTTTTCTATCACCTTGCCCGAAGGAAGTTATCTGGGCGTATGTACCAATGTTGGCTATAAGACGACTTTATTCAACATAGAATTAGATAAAGACATTGTAAAGAATATACTTATCAATTCTGCTAGTTCCGCTATGCATGATATTGTGGTAACGGGTAGAAAGAGAGACAATAATGTAAAGACAGCTCAGCTTGGCAAAGTAGATGTAAGCATGAGTACGGCAAAAGCATTACCTGCATTTTTGGGAGAAGTAGACATCATGAAGACCTTGCAATTATTGCCTGGTGTAAGAAATGCGGGAGAAGGTAATTCGGGGTTTTATGTAAGAGGAGGAGGTGCCGATCAGAACCTGATAATCCTGGATGATGCTGTTGTATTTAATCCTGGCCACTTATTTGGATTCTTTTCTGTTTTCAGCTCTGATGCGATAAAGAATGTAACCCTGATAAAAGGTGATATGCCTGCTCAATATGGAGGTCGACTTTCCTCTGTAATAGATATTACTATGAAGGAAGGCAATATGAATAAGATGCAGGTGGATGCGGGTATTGGGCTGATCTCTTCACGCCTATCGGTTCAGGGGCCTATTGTTAAAAACAAGATGTCGTTTATTATTTCGGGCAGAAGAACTTATATTGATGTACTTACAAAACCGGCATTGGATAAGTCGGAAAAGTTTAAAGGAACTGGATATTATTTTTATGATCTGAATGCCAAAATAAACTACATCATCTCTCCTAAAGACAGACTATATCTTAGTGGCTATTTTGGAAGAGATAAGTTTACTTTTAATAACACAGAACAAGCATTCAGCACTACTATACCATGGGGTAACAGTACTGCATCGCTTAGATGGAACCACGTATTTAACAAGAAGTTGTTTATGAATACTTCTCTTGTATACAATGATTATAATTTTGAATTTAATGGTGCTCAACAAAACTTCAACATCAATTTAAAATCGGGCATCACCGACTGGAATTTAAAGACCGACTTTGATTACTACGTATCACCAGAACACAAGCTTAAGTTTGGAGGGTTGTATACCTATCATACATTTTATCCTAACCTGTTAAGTGGCAATCAGGATACCGTAAAATTTCAACCGAATGTAGCATCTATAAAGTATGCAAATGAGTTTGCTCTTTATCTTCAAGATGACTGGGATTTGTTTAAGAAATTCAAAGTAAGCTATGGACTAAGGTTTACCAGTTTTGAGCAAGTAGGACCATACAAGAAATATACTACTGATGCCAATGGCAACAGAACAGACAGTACGGTATACGGTAGTGGGCAGTCGGTAAAAACATATAGTGCGCTTGAACCAAGATTTGCAGTGCGGTATGAGATAAAGGATAATCAATCCGTAAAGTTTGGCATTACCAATAACATGCAATACATACACCTGGTGAGCAACAGTGGCAGCACTTTACCTACTGATTTGTGGGTACCAAGCACACTGAATGTAAAGCCACAGATAAGCTGGCAATATTCTGCAGGATACTTTAGAAACTTTAAGGAGGGGATGTACGAGACCTCTCTTGAGTGTTATTATAAAACAATGGATAACCAGATAGAGTATAAAAATGGTTATACACCTAATACGCTTAAAGACCCTGAAGAAAGTTTTGTATTTGGTAAAGGATGGAGCTATGGTACTGAACTATTTATCAATAAAACAAAGGGAAGATTTACCGGATGGTTTGGCTATACCCTTAGCTGGACCTTCAGAAAATTCAAAGACCTGAACGATGGTAACGAATACCCTTCAAAGTATGACAGGAGACATGACTTATCGATTGTAGGCATGTATGATGTAAATAAAAAATGGCGTTTATCGGCTGTATTTATTTATGGTACAGGAGCGGCATTCAGTGCCCCGGAAAGACTGTATACTGTAGGAGGTGTACTGACACAACAATTCAGTAAAATAAACGAGTACAGAATGGACCCTTATCATCGTTTGGACCTTGCAGCTACTTATACTCCGAAGCATAATGAGCATAAAAAAGTAAAGGACTACTGGGTGTTTAGTATTTATAATGTATACAACCATTACAATCCATACTTTCTTTACCTGAATACTACGGGCAGTCTGGCGAATAACAATTTACAACTTCAGTACAAACAAGTTTCACTTTTCCCAATCATACCTTCTGTGGCCTGGAATGTGAAATTTTAGATTATTGAATACAACCTAATCAATGATTTGATAGTATTAAATAAAGGGCAATATATTTATACCCTGATTTACCTGATATGAAGTATAAGACTTATGCCTTAGTAACAATATTATTCCTTATTATTCTAACCATAGAATTCTGTCATCCTAAGGATAAAAGTGAAACTAAGTATACTACACAGAATAATTCATATGCAGGAGATGAGGCCTGTAAAAGCTGTCATGCAAATCAATATAAAGACTGGTTACAATCAGACCACTATAAATCTATCCAAAAGGCTACAGATAGCTCTGTATTGGGCGACTTCAATAATGCTACTTACAAGGCTGACGGAGTAGAATCGCACTACTTTAAAAAGGATAATAAGTTTTATATAAATACACAGGGGGATGATGGAATGAACCATGACTATGAAATAGTGTATGCTTTTGGGCATTACCCATTACAACAATATCTGGTACAGTTTCCAGATGGCAAGATACAAGCTACAAGAGATTCATGGGATAGTAAGAGTAAGAAATGGTTTCATCAATATGCGGGTCAGAATATTCATTACCGTGACTGGCTACACTGGACCGGCAATGCACAGAACTGGAATACGATGTGTGCAGAGTGTCATAGTACCGATTACAAGAAAAACTATAGTATAGAAAATGATTCTTATCATTCTACCTTTAGTATTCTGAAGGTAAGTTGCGAAGCTTGTCATGGTATGGGCAAGAACCATATTGACTACATTAATAGTAATGACTATAAAGCTGGCAATAAGATAAAGAACTCCTTATTGTTGCTAGCTAATAACACCGACCAGAACGCACAAATAAATACCTGTGCGCCCTGTCATGCGGTACAAAGTAATATAGATTCGAACAAGTTAGTAAGCGAAGAATTGCTGGATAATTATATTCCTCAGATACCTAATACAGAAAGGTTTCAGGCTGATGGACAAGTGAGGGAAGAAGATTATAACTATGCATCATTTTTGCAGAGTAAGATGTATGCGAGGAATGTAAAATGCAGTAATTGTCATAACCCACATTCAGGCAAATTAGTTATGACAGGGAATCAGGTATGTATGCAATGTCATGCCAAAACGTACGACTCTCCAGAACACCACAAGCATAACATCAACACCGCTGGAAGTACTTGTATCAACTGTCATGCACCGGGGAAATATTATATGGGTAATGACTTGCGACATGACCATAG
>CANFLJ010000184.1 GCA_947447815.1 Chitinophagaceae bacterium
ACTTAAAGTATAGTTCCTATAAACCAAAGTGTGGTTTAATTAATTGAAAGTTTGGTTCATAGCAAGGGTTTTATCCTTTACATAACGGAAAGTTTTCTTCCTTTTACGAATAAAATGCTTTACGTAATTGTATCTGGGGTTCATTTTTTTGGAAGTTTCCTTCCTTTTTAATCATTTATCTTGAATGTAATGGAAGTAAATAGCGTTGATTTCTTTAATCAGATTAAACAATCAACTCTATTAATGCATATTAGTTACCGTAGTATTTGTTGTGATTAATGGTACTACAAGCTTTGGTATGCAATATTATTATGGGGGAATAAGCTAAAAAGAGGTCTTTTAAATTACATTTGCGCCAAATTTTAAAGGAATGTTACAAGTACAAGTGTTGAGAAACAACCCCGAATTGGTAAAGGCAAAGCTTGCCATAAAACATTTTAAACAGCCTGAGCTGGTGGATGAAATAGTGGCGTTGGATGACGAAAGAAAAAGAATTCAAACTGAATATGATACTATCCAATCGAAGGTAAATGCAGCCTCCAAAGAGATTGGGAAACTAATGGGACAGGGTAAAAAAGAAGAAGCTGAATTGATGAAGGCTGAAGTAGCTTCCTACAAATCGCAGGTTACGCTGTTGAACGAACAAATGATTGCTTCTGAAGCAGTGCTTCACGATAAATTGATTGTATTGCCTAATCTTCCAGCAGATATTGTACCAATTGGTAAAACACCGGAAGAGAATCTGAATGTAAAACAGAGTGGAACTATACCTGTATTGCATGAAGGGGCATTGCCACATTGGGATTTGATTAAAAAGTATGATCTGGTAGATTTTGAAACAGGAGCAAAGATTACCGGTAGTGGTTTTCCTTTGTATAAAGGGAAGGGCGCCAAATTTCAAAGAGTGCTGGCACAATATTTTCTTGATTTCAATACAGCAGCTGGTTATACTGAATACCTTCCTCCATTTATGGTCAATAAGGATAGTGCCTACGGTACTGGTCAATTGCCTGATAAAGATGGTCAAATGTATCATGCTACTGAAGATGACTTTTATCTGATACCTACTGCCGAAGTGCCGGTAACCAATATTTTTAGAGACGTAATTTTGAAAGAAGAAGAATTGCCTGTTAAGATGACGGCTTATTCTCCTTGTTTCAGAAGAGAAGCGGGTAGTTTTGGTAAAGAAGTAAGAGGATTGAATAGAGTACATCAGTTTGAGAAAGTAGAAATTATTCAACTGGTTGAGCCAGAAAAGAGTTATGAAGTACTGGATCAGATGGTTGCACATGTAGAAGCATTATTGCAATCGCTTGAATTGCCTTATAGAATACTTAGATTATGTGGTGGTGATATGAGTTTTACTTCGGCTCTTACCTACGATTTTGAAGTATTCAGCGCAGCACAGGAAAGATGGCTGGAAGTGAGTAGTGTAAGTAATTTTGAAGGTTTTCAGACCAACAGAATGAAGTGCAGATATAAGGATAGCACCAATAAAACTAAGCCTGTACATTCTTTAAATGGTAGTTCTCTTGCATTGCCAAGAATCTATGCATCATTGATAGAAAATAATCAATATGATGGCGGTATTAAATTGCCAAAAGTGTTGCAAAGCTATTTTGGTAGCGAGAATCTGATCTAATAGATTATCCTAATATATTGAAGAAGCGGATTATAGCATAAAACCTATAATCCGCTTTTTAGTTAATTTGCCAAACTAATCATCTTTTCCACAATAACAGCCCAACGCATTCCTCTTATATAGTATACCGTATTTTTGCAGGATGCAGATACCTGATATTGTATTGAAAATGATGTTTTATCTTTTGTGCACCGCTGTGGGTGTTCAGGTTTTTTATTATCTCTTTTTTTATAGCAGACTGGCATTTTATAAAGAGAAGCCAAGAACCAATAGTGTAGAGCAACCGGTGTCTATTGTAATATGTGCCAGAAATGAAGCCGGTAAACTAGTAACCAACTTGCCGGGGGTATTAGTGCAGGATTATAAAACTACCCACGAGATAATATTAGTAAACGATAATTCGGAAGATGAGACTAAATACCTGATTGAAGAGTTTAGAAAATCATTCAAGAATTTAATACCAGTTACACTTACTCAGGAAGCGAAATTGATTGTGGGAAAGAAATTTCCTTTGTCAATGGGTATAAAAAGCGCTAAATTTGAAACAATACTTTTGACGGATGCTGATTGTGTACCTGCATCGGAATTCTGGATTCAAAAAATGCAGGGATCATACAGAGATGGCATTGAAATCGTGTTGGGTTATGGGGCTTATCACCATAAAAAGGGTCTTTTAAATAAAATCATTCGTTTCGAAACCTTTTTTAGTGGGCTAAACTATTTGTCTTTTGCGCTTGCAGGACTACCATACATGGGAGTGGGAAGAAACTTAAGCTATAAAAGAGAGGTTTTTATCAGAAATAAAGGGTTCTCGTCTATCAATCAACTGCCAGGTGGGGACGATGATTTATTTATCAATCAGGTAGCAAATGCTAAGAATACTGCTATTATGATTGATCCGGAAGCGCATACCCTTAGTGAACCTAAATCTACTTTTGGAGGTTGGGTGAAACAGAAATATCGTCATTATTCTACTTCCAAATATTATAAGCCTAAGCATAAAATATTATTAGGGCTTCAATCTTTTTCGCTATTTGCTATTTATCCATTGCTTGCACTAAATATTATTTTTTGTAACTGGTGGCTGGCATTGGCAGTTTTTGGAGTAAGATTACTAGTACAGGCCTTGGTTTATTATAAATCAATGAAGAAGCTAAACGAGGCGGACTTGTTCCCTTATTTCTTGTTATTTGACATAGGATTATTTTTTTATTACTTATTTTTTCTACCTGCAATATGGAAACGACCACTCAAGACCTGGGATTAATACTGCAATATTTTACAGAGTTTTCTGAAAAGCAAATAGAGCAATTTAGGGGCTTAAAGGATATTTATACGGAATGGAACGAGAAAATAAACGTAATATCCAGAAAAGATATCGATAAAATATACCTCCATCATGTATTGCATTCCTTGTGTATTGCAGCCGTTTGTGAGTTTAATCCCGGTATCGATGTTATTGATATAGGATGTGGTGGTGGATTTCCTGGTGTGCCGTTAGCCATCTTTTTCCCTGAAGTAAAGTTTCATCTGGTAGATAGCATTAACAAGAAACTGAACGTAGTAAATGCAGTATGTGAAGCCCTCGGAATCACCAATATTACTACCCAGCACACCCGTGCTGAAGAAATAAAGAACCGGAAATTCGATTTTGCAGTAAGTAGGGCAGTAGCACCGCTGAAAGATTTATGGTTTTGGAGTAGGCCCTTAATAAAAGGTGGCTACAATCACGAATTAGCGAATGGATTAATCTGTTTAAAAGGTGGAGATCTAGCTCAGGAAGTTTTTGAAAGTGGAGTGAAACCCAATGTTGTGCCAATTAATCAACTCTTTAAGGAAGAATTTTTTAATGAAAAATTTGTGTTACACATTAAAAAGTAAAAAAATCAAGCGAAAATTGGGTACTTAATCGTTTGCGTAAAACTTTTTTGTGGAAAACATACTTTCAAATTGTCTATACTATTACCTTTATCGGCAATTAAGGCTTGATATATTTTACTATTCTATCACTGAGGATTGTACAAACATTCAGGTTTAATGAAATTATAATCATTCATTATTCACAACTATTTTAAAAATCATGGGCTCCCTTAAGGAAAAGTTCAAAGAAAAAGCAGATCTGGCATCCGCCGAGATTAAAGAATTACTGAAAGAACATGGGAACAAAAAAATTGGTGAGGTAACACTTGCTCAAGCCTATCAGGGTATGAGAGGTATCACTGGATTGGTTACCGAAACTAGTCTTCTTGATTCTCAGGAAGGTATCAGATTCAGAGGGTATAGTATTCCTGAATTGCAGGAGAAACTTCCAAAAGCGCGTAATGGTAGTGAGCCATTACCCGAGGGGTTGTTTTATCTGATGTTGATAGGAGAAATTCCTACAGAAGAAGATGTAACTTACCTTACCGAAATCTTACAACGCAGAAGTCATGTGCCTTTGCACGTATTCAAGGCAATTGATTCTTTGCCTCTTACTGCTCATCCAATGACGATGTTTGTGGTGGGTATTATGGCTTTGCAAACAGACAGTTATTTTGCTAAATCATATGCTGAGGGAATGAATAAAAAAGATTATTGGGAGGCAACTTTCGATGATGCTTTTTTACTGATTGCTCGTTTGCCACAGATTGCGGCATATGTATACAGAAGAAAATATAAAGATAGCGTTCATATTACGCCTAATGGTTTATACGACTGGGCAGGAAATTTTGCCCACATGTTAGGTATAGATGATCCTGGTTTTAAAGAACTGATGCGTTTATACATGACAATTCACGCTGACCATGAAGGTGGGAACGTAAGTGCACATACTACGCACCTTGTAGGTAGTGCATTGAGCGATCCTTATCTTGCTTATGCTGCAGGTATGAATGGTTTGGCTGGTCCTTTGCATGGATTAGCTAATCAGGAAGTAATAAAATGGATTTTTGAAATGCAGGAAAAATTAGGAACAGATTTGCCTGCAAGAGAAGAAATTGCTCAATACGTTCATGATACATTAAGCGGTGGTAAAGTTGTTCCAGGATATGGACATGCTGTTTTACGTAAAACGGATCCTCGTTTCACTGCTCAAATGGAGTTTGGTAAAAAGCATATGCCAGAAGATAAACTTTGTAGAACTGTATGGAATATATACGAAGTAGTTCCACCAATTCTTCAGTCGGTTGGTAAA
>CANFLJ010000185.1 GCA_947447815.1 Chitinophagaceae bacterium
GCAATTTCCCCTAATGCCTTTGGACGCTCAGGATCATTAGCAACATATTCCAGTATATCAACGGCTCTATTTATAACCTGTATCATAAAATTGACTTGATTGTTAAAATAAAAATACCGAACAAAAATACCCTATTTTGTAATATAAAAGTTTACAATGTAAAATTTATATATAATTTACGATTAAAAAGCAATGGAAAGTCAATAATTTATTATCCCTAACCGAACTGTATTAATAAAAAATAAAATTTATATATTGTCAATAATTTTAGTTTTAAACAAAGGAACTATACATTTGTCGTTTATCAACGAGTTATTTATGAAAAAATGTTTTGTTGTTCTAGCATTAATACTAGCAATTGCCGGAAATGCTCAAAAAGACCAATGGATTAAACAACCTTCTATTGGATTTAGCTTCTTTCTTAAAGATTTTACTTCCCTTACATCCAGAAGTGTTGAAAATATGCCTATTGGTATGGGCGCTATATATGCAAATGGTTTAACTCCACACTTTGATTTCTTCGGAGGCATTTATGGTTCGAATTTAGATTACCCTTTTACGAATCAAAAGCCTTTGGGTTCCAAGAACTTCCTGTTGGAAGGCGATGCACAATTACATTACAAAATATTAACTGATAAGCACATTGTTGTTCCTTATTTAAGTACCGGCGTTGGACTTTCTTTTTATGCTGAAGATAATTTTGGATTCTACTACCCATTGGGGGGAGGTTTACAATTCAAAGTAAGTTCAAATGTTTTCGTTTTAGCAGACGTTTCACATCACTTTAGTGTATCAAATAATACCAGCAACAACTTTCAATATGGATTGACTGTAATTGCAGGAATCAAACATAAAAAACCAGAAGTTAAAGTAGTTCCTCCACCACCTCCTCCTGTTGAAAAAGACACTGACGGAGATGGCATAGTAGATAGTAAGGATAAATGCCCTACTGTAAAAGGAATTGCAAAATACGAAGGTTGTCCTATTCCTGATACTGATGGAGATGGCATTAATGATGAAGAAGATAAATGTATTACAGTTGCTGGTACTGCCCGTTACCAAGGATGTCCTATTCCTGATTCGGACAATGACGGCATTAATGATGAAGATGATAAATGTCCTAACGTTCCAGGATTAGCTCGTTATCAAGGATGTCCTATTCCTGATACAGATGGTGATGGCATTAATGATGAAGAAGATAAATGTCCTTCCGAAAAAGGAACTGTAGCTAATCATGGTTGCCCTGAAATGATTGACTTCCATTTTGAAGCTAAGAATGTTCAGTTCTTTACAGGTAGCACTAAATTAACTCCTCAAGCTAAGGCTGAGTTAGATAAAGGTGCAGCAATTTTAATAGAGCACAAAACCTTGGATATCAATATTGAAGGTTACACAGATAATACCGGTTCTAAAGATAAAAACCTTAAACTTTCTCAGGAAAGAGCAGATGTAGTAAAAGCTTATCTTGTAAGTAAAGGTGTTGCTGCTGAAAGATTGACTGCAACTGGTTTTGGTCAAGATAGTCCTATTGCTGAAAACAAAACAGAAAAAGGTAGAGCTGAGAACAGAAGAGTAGAATTTAAAGTAAAAAAATAATATAATCCTTTTATAATTCCTTAAAAAGGGAGATGATGCTTACATCATCTCCCTTTTTTATGTCATCTATGTTAATGAGCATTGTCATTTTTTATACCAAAATAAGTGTTGAATTTTGCACTATGAATATTACGAGATATTCAAATATCATAGCAACAACTAAATAACAAATTATGTGGCACAAACTATTTAACCCGGAATTAATTTCTGAAGGAACAATCGTTAGAAAAAGAATCAGTATGGATATCTACGATGGTTACAAAGTATTCAGAGTGGTAAAAATTGGTGAGGAAAAAATTACACTAAATCAAACACACTTAAACAATCAAAAACTAGAATCAGAAAGACCATTAGTAACAACTATGCAAAAGTTTTTCTGTGTAGATTGTTGTGATATCTGGAGTGGTGTAGAAAGCGTTTTTGAAGAAGCTATTTTAAGTAGTACATACTCTCACTAATTTCCCATTTGCCTGATTAGTAATTGTTCTAATCAGGCAAATGTATTTTAGCACCAAGAAATTTAGGTTTATTACTAAAGAGATAGTCTAAAAAGACTTTCACACGGGCAAACTTTTCTCTGGTCTGCACTTTAAATCCCAGCGCTGAAGGAACATCTTTCGCATTAAAACCAATGGCATGTATACCTTCTTGCTCTGCTATATAAAGAGCTCTTTTATTGTGAAACTCCTGGGATATAACAGTAGCAGAATCCTGACCAAAAATTTCTTTTAGTCTTACCATAGAATCAAATGTTCTAAAGCCTGCAAAATCCATGTAAATGATAGAAGAATCAATTCCCGCCCTTATCAAATCGGTTCTCATTCTGTAGGGTTCATTGTAAGAAACGGTACCATTATCTCCACTGATGATGATATACTTTACTTTGCCAGCCTTTATCAGGTTAACAGCAGCTTCTATTCTGTATAAGTAATAATAGTTTAGGGTATGACGCGATAAATACTTGGAGGTTCCCAACAGAAGTGCTACCCTATGGTAGGGAACTTTGTTTACATCATCGTACAACTTGCCTTTAGATGCATTTTCAATTGCTCTATTGCAAAAATATACGGTAAGGATAACCAGTATAATTGTGGCGAACAGAGCAAAAAAAACTCCTTTCTTCCACATATTTTTTTAGTTTATTTCTTCTTGAAGATATTGTTTACAGCACCACCAAGCATTGGGTATTTTTCTTTTACATATACCGCAATAGTCTCAATTGTTTTTTGTGCCTGTTCAGGAGTTCCCCCTGCTTCGTTTACTATTCTTGCTATTAACTCGTCCATACGATTATATATTATGCAGTAAATATAGTGTTTAATTTAAGAAAAGTTCTCGGGTCTCATCTGAGGAAATAATAATACATCCTGAATAGAAACATTGTTGGTCATCAGCATACAAAGTCTATCTATGCCAATACCAATACCCGCTGTAGGTGGCATACCATATTCCAAAGCTCTAAGAAAATCGTAATCTATAAACATCGCTTCATCATCACCACGCTCCATTAATTTTACTTGTTCCTCAAAACGTTCACGTTGATCAATTGGGTCGTTCAACTCGCTGTATGCATTGGCAATCTCCTTTCCATTTACCATCAGTTCAAATCTCTCTACCAAACCTTCTTTGTTACGATGTTTCTTAGTAAGTGGACTCATCTCTACAGGGTAATCTGTAATAAAAGTTGGCTGGATGTAAGTATGCTCACTTGTAGCGCCAAATATTTCGTCTATAAGTTTTCCCTTACCAATATTACCAGGTACATCAATTTTTAATTGTTTACATACAACTCTTAATCCGGCTTCATCCATAGCACTAATATCAATACCAGTGTTTTCTTTGATGGCGTCAAAAATGGTAATACGTTTGAAAGGTGCTTTGAAGTTGATCATTTTATCGCCTACTGGCAATTCAGTAGTACCATGAAGCGCTATAGCAATCTTCTCGAACAGATTTTCTGTAGTTTGCATCATCCAGAAATAATCTTTATAGGCTGTATACCACTCCAGTATGGTAAATTCAGGATTATGGGTTCTATCCATTCCTTCGTTACGGAAGTTGCGGCTAAATTCATAAACCCAGTCAAATCCACCTACGATTAATCTTTTAAGATATAATTCATTGGCAATACGAAGATAAAAAGGAGTATCTAAAGCATTGTGGTGGGTCATAAACGGACGAGCAGCAGCACCACCAGGAATAGCCTGCAATACAGGGGTATCTACTTCCAGAGCACCTTGTTCGTTTAGAAACTCACGAATGGTATTCACCATTTTGGTGCGCTTTACGAAGGTATCTTTTACTTCAGGATTAATAATTAAATCTACATAACGTTGACGGTACCTGAATTCAGGATCGGTTACCGCATCAAATACATTTCCTTCCTCATCTCTTTTTACAACCGGCAAAGGCTTTAAAGACTTGGTTAATAATGTAATAGATTGAGCGTGAATAGAAGTCTCCCCAGTTTTGGTAATAAACACATATCCTTTACAACCAATAATATCGCCCAGATCTAATCCATATTTTATAACATTGTCCCAGAAACTTTTATCTTCATCAGGACATAATTCATCTCTTTTTACATACAGCTGGATAATTCCTTTGCTATCCTGTATTTTGATAAAGAATACTTTACCCTTGTCATTGATGGTCATTACTCTACCTGCTACACAAACAGCTGTATACAGATCTTTATTTTCTTCGGTAAAATTCGATTTAATATCGTTTGAATAGTGTGATACCGGATAAAGTTCGGCAGGGAAAGGATTTACACCAGCTGCCACTATTTTCTCTAATTTCTCTCTACGTATTAATTCCTGTTCACTTAAGTTCTGACTCATTTTGTTCTTTGCTTTAAAGGGCGCAAATATAGGTTTAAAGGTTTAATGCTATTATATTGTGGTTGAGTCTGCTTTATTCTCCATAATAATTTAATACATTAGTTGTAGCATTCCCCCACTACCACCAATCCTTTTTGTACTCCATTTATCTAAAATATTTGGCTAAGCGGTTTTTTCGGTTAATTTGCCCCCGAAATCATCTTTCAATACAGCATAAGCCGTATTGTCATTTCAAATCAATTATTTATTCAAAAGTTTTTTTCAATGAAAAAATGGTTATTAGCAGCTTCTGCCGGCCTATTGTTTAGTAGCAATGTGATGGCACAAGCTAAGAAAATTCAGTTTGTGAAATATTCTTTACCC
>CANFLJ010000186.1 GCA_947447815.1 Chitinophagaceae bacterium
AACATAATTCCTTCTGAAGTAAAGTTGATGGGAACCTTTAGAACACTGGATGAAAATTGGCGTTACAAAGCTCATGAAATAATTCATCGTCATGCAAAGGGTTTAGTAGAAACACTTGGGGCTGAAATAGATATAAAAATAGATGTTGGTTATCCTTGTGTAATTAATGATGATGACCTTACCGAAATGGCCTGGAATTTTGCCAGAGAATATATGGGTGCAGAAAAGGTAGAAGAAACAGAAGTGAGAATGGGTGCTGAAGATTTTGGTTATTATACGCAACATATTCCTGGATGTTTCTTCCGTTTAGGAGTAAGAAATGAAGCCGAAGGAATTATTCATAATGTACATACTCCTACCTTTAATATAGATGAACGTGCAATAGAATATGGAATAGGAATGATGAGTTGGTTAGGAGTGAGTGTTTCTTAAGGAAGGCAAAGAGGCAATAGTAATACAAATACAAGTTTATACAAAAGAGGTCGAATGATTATCATTCGACCTCTTTTGTATATTAACATGAAACTCATTAAACTTATTGAACTCTTTAAACCTTTCTAGCTATTTACTAAGGTTCCTTTTGAAGCATGTTTTACTTCGCTGTATTCTTTTGCTGCAGCAATAAAACTAACAAACAAAGGAGCTGGAGCTTCAACAGTACTCTTAAGTTCTGGATGGTATTGTACACCAATAAAGAATGGATGATCTTTAAGTTCTACTATCTCTACAAGGCCTGTTGCTGGGTTCTTTCCGCTTGCTATTAAGCCTGCAGATTCCATTTGTTCAAGATACTCATTGTTGAACTCATAACGATGGCGATGGCGCTCATTTATTTCTGTTCCATGATATATACCTTCTGCAAGAGAACCAGGTAAAATAGTACATGGATAAGAACCAAGACGCATGGTGCCCCCCATGTTGGTAATCTTCTTTTGCTCTTCCATCATACTGATGACAGGATTGGTCGTATTTGGATTCATTTCGGTAGAATGTGCATCCGTTAAACCCAGTACATTACGGGCAAATTCAATTACGGCCATTTGCATACCCAGACAAATACCAAAGAATGGCAGTTTGTTTTCACGGGCATATTTTACTGCTATTATCTTTCCTTCTATTCCTCTTAATCCAAAGCCTGGTGCAACCAATAAGCCATCCAGTAATTCTAATTTGTCGGCCACATTTTCAGCAGTAATAAATTCGCTATGAACATTTACAATATTCACTTTCACTTCATTCATAGCACCTGCATGAATAAAGCTTTCCAGAATAGATTTATAAGCATCTTGTAGCTCAACATATTTACCTATCAGTCCGATGGTGATTTTGCTTTTAGGATACTTTAGTTTATCAAGGAAACCTTTCCACTTATCTAAATTAGGTTCGCC
The DNA here is from genome assembly GCA_947447815.1 of Chitinophagaceae bacterium. Taxonomy (GTDB): domain Bacteria; phylum Bacteroidota; class Bacteroidia; order Chitinophagales; family Chitinophagaceae; genus CANFLJ01. Next base: position 1,389 of record CANFLJ010000186.1, read on the forward strand.
ATATCCTGTAAGATTAAGTTTCTTCAAACAGATTAAATCCAATTTCTCTCTCAACATCAAAACAGGTACTTCATAAATAGTAGAAGCATCCATAGCTTCTATCACTGCTTCTGTTTTTACATTACAGAACTGTGCTATTTTCTTTTTAATATCATTCGATAAAGGCTCTTCTGTTCTACAAACAAGTACATCGGGGTGCACTCCGTTTTCGCTTAACATCTTTACACTATGTTGTGTAGGTTTTGTCTTAAGTTCTTTAGCAGCCTTTAGATATGGAATTAAAGTAAGGTGAATTACCATCACATCTTCCTCAGGAAGTTCCCATGTAAGCTGACGAACGGCTTCTACAAAAGGAAGACTTTCTATATCACCCACTGTTCCGCCTATTTCTGTAAGTACAACATCAAAGTTTTTGTCTTTACCCAACAGCAGCATTCTTCTTTTAATCTCCTCGGTAATGTGTGGAACTACTTGTACTGTTTTTCCTAAAAATTCTCCTGCTCTTTCCTTGTTAATTACTGTCTGATAGATTTTACCAGTGGTAACGTTATTTGCCTGAGAAGTAGGAATGTTTAAGAATCTTTCGTAGTGACCAAGATCCAGATCGGTTTCTGCGCCATCATCAGTTACAAAACACTCTCCATGCTCGTAAGGGTTTAATGTTCCTGGATCGATATTGATATAAGGATCAAATTTCTGGATAGTACATCTAATTCCTCTTGCCTGCAATAGTTTTGCCAGACTTGCCGCAATGATTCCTTTTCCTAGACTACTGGTAACCCCACCGGTTACAAAAATGTACTTTGCCATATAATAAATTACTAATTGTTATACACAATAAATCTTAATCAGCAATGAAATACAGCCTAAAAGACGGCATTTGCAGTGCTAAATCCTATTAAAAAACTTGACCTTGGGAAATAAAATGAGACATGAAATGTTCTCAGAGGTCGTACAAACCTACACTAAAAAGATTGATTGAAAAAATGGTGGGGGTAAAAAATTTTTAGTTGGGTGGATAATCGGTTAGTAAGTATGAGTACGTTCTTTGTATGTTTTTAGTTATGAGAAAAGGTATTTTAGGGCAACGTTTTAGAAATTTTAAACCAGTGTTTTGCTATCTCAATGTTGTAGTTGGTGAAGTACTCTTATCAACAGCCGATACAATTTGCGGATTAAAGGGCTATAATGTCCGCTTTCGGAACGCCCAAAATACTAATGTGATGATTTGATAATGAATACTGGGATACAAATTAGCTGATTTTAATTAGCCCTTTTAAAGTGTATAATTTTATTTCTGTAATTGTATTTCTCCTTGCTTTCTTTTTTATTTGAATTATGGCGCGCCTTGCAGGCCCGGCTATCCGGTTGTATCTTTTTTTGTGCCCATTACTAGCTCCCTTTTGAAGGATGAGGTGGGCACAAAAAAAGGATACCCCTGCTATCCGTCGCGCTCGCTCATTACACTTGTAGCTTCCATTTACTATAAAAAATGACTTTTGTACCGTGGTACAATGACTATTCGCAATCCAAAACATTAGCTGTACCATGGTACAATGAGTATTTGCTATCCAGAACAATGGCTGTACCGTGGTACAGTGAGTATTGGTAATCCAGAACATTCGCTGTACCGTGGTACAATGAGTGTTTGCAATCCAGAACATTGGCTGTACCGTGGTACAATGAGTATTCCCAATCCAGAACATTCAGTGTAACATAGTTAATTGACTATTTACCGATAAATAGTGTTTTGCAGCCAGTGTACGACTGAAAAATTCAAAATGAATTATTAGTCTTATATAAATACAATTACTGTAATCATACTAAAATAATGGCTCTATAACAAACGGCACATTGGATTCTTTTGCTTTAGGATTGATTGTCAAAACAGCAAAAGATATCATTAAATTGAATTTAAACTTATCAGATTAGCAGCTATCCAATTACCTTTATCCACTCAAACTGGACATAGACTTATGTATAAATACTCCATACCTGTAATTGTTGTTCTATTTTCCTTTGCTTGTAACACTAAAAAAGAAGAAGCATTAAAGCCTAAAACTGCTCCGCCTGCTGTAGTGGATGTGATAGTGGCTGGTACAAAATTGCTGCATAATACAATAGAAGTAAATGGATCGGTGCTGGCAAATGAGATGCTGGACATTCATCCTGAAGTGAGTGGCAGACTTACTTATCTTAACCTGCCAGATGGCAATAGTGTGAAGGCTGGAACGATACTGGCTAAGATAAACGATGCCGACTTGCAGGCGCAACTGATGAAAAGTAAGGTGCAACTGGAACTGGCAAAAAAGACAGAAGAAAGGTTGAAAAAATTACTGGCGATTAATGGGGTAAATCAGGCCGACTATGATGCGGCGCTGAATACCGTAAATAATATTAAAGCGGACATAGAACTACTGAAAGCACAAATAGATAAAACGGTGATTAAGGCGGCATTTGATGGGGAACTAGGATTGAGACAGGTGAGTCCGGGGGCGTATGTAACGCCTTCTACCGTGCTGGCTACCTTGCAACAAACACACAAATTGAAGATTGATTTTACGGTACCTGATTTGTATAGTAATCTGATAAAGAAAGGAAACAAATTATCGGTATTAACCAATCAGAGTAAGAAGCCTTTTGAAGCTACCATTATTGCTACCGAACCGGAAGTAAATACGCAAACCCGTAACCTGAAAGTGAGGGCTGTAATTGATAATAATACGGTGAGCCCGGGGACTTTTGTGAAAGTACTTTTGAATAATACAGACACTAAAAATAATCAGATAGTAATACCTACCAATTCGATCATTCCGGATGCTGATTCGAAGAAAGTTTTTCTGATTAAGAATGGTAAGGGTAAATATGTGAGCATCGAGACGGGTCTAAGAACTGCAGGTGGTGTGGAGATATTGAATGGGATAAGTGTGGGTGATACGGTGGTAGTAACGGGGGTGCTTTTTGTAAAACAAAATGCTCCTGTAAAAATCCGATCGGTGAAGAAACTGGAGGAGATAACGAAGGAGTAAATCACTAATTTGATAATTTGATAATTAGGCGATTTGATAATGAAAACAATAATTCGCTAATGTGTTAATCCGCAAATTAGCTAATTGAAAATAGGAATATGAATATATCAGAATTATCACTTAAGCGTCCGGTACTGGCTACGGTTATGAACATATTGATTGTTCTGTTTGGCCTAGTGGGATATTATTTTTTAGCAATCAGGGAATATCCAGCTATTGATCCTCCTACCATTAATGTAAGTACTACTTATGCAGGTGCTAATGCTGATATTATAGAGAGTCAGGTAACGGAACCGCTGGAGAAACTTATTAATGGAATTCCGGGGATTAAATCAATTACTTCTTCCAGTTCGATAGGGAAGAGTAACATTACTGTCGAAT
>CANFLJ010000187.1 GCA_947447815.1 Chitinophagaceae bacterium
CCTAAACAGTATGTTTTACCATCAATGTTTAAACCGTTAATCAATATTATTCTTACTTTTTTACCGATGTTCTTGTTGGGGCAAGAGTACAATTATGTTCACTATGATACAAAAGATGGACTGGCGGGTTCTACAGTATATAGTGTAACTCAGGATAGGGATGGTTATTTGTGGTTTTCTACAGAATATGGGATTAGTAGATTTGATGGAAAATCATTTAAGAACTTTACTACTGATAATGGATTAACAGATAATGAAATTTTAAACTTAGAACCGGACAATAAAGGAAGGGTGTGGATAATACCATACAATAAGAGTCTTTGCTATTATTATAAAGGAAAAATTATCAATGCGGATAGCCTATACCATATTAATATTCAAACAAAAATTGCTTTTTATGGCAAGTGCGATTACGATAATTATTTTATAGTTTGCAACAATAAAATTTACCTTTTAAAGAATGATGGCAGTAAAAGAATCTTAGCAGATTTAAAAGATATTGCTAATAAGTATCATTTGCCATCAACGTCTTATGATAATATTCAAACAGCTTATTCCTACATAAATCAGAAGTTGAAATACAAACTTTTTATGGATAATGTGCTGATAACCATTAAAGATTCAGGCACAGTTACTATCAACGTAGTAAATCTTAATAATCTTGATTTAACGCTACATAATTCTATTAAGTATAAGGTTAATAGTGATCATATATTAACCTTAGCAACTAATTTTTCGGGGTTGAAAATGTCCGCTCAACCAACTAGTGACCCCAATATTTATCTAGTATCTACTTTAGAGGGAAGTTATTTAATGGACTCTACTGGAAATATCGATCTTAAACATCCTTTTTTGTATGGTAAAAAACACTCCAGGGTATTCATTGATAATGAAAATAATATCTGGTTTGCAACATTGGGTGAAGGTGTATATAAATTGAGTTCGAAAGACATTAAAAGTTTTGAGAAAAACGGAGAAGTAATGTCTATTTGCGCAGATGGAGACATAGTTTATTCAGGCTCGTCTTTAGGGACTTTATTCGCTGTGAAAAATAATGAATCAATTAAGGATTACAGCTTTAAACAATTTGATAGTCATGGGCAGAACAGACGATTGTTTTGCATGAAAAGAGATCAGAATAATACCTTGTTTTTAGGCTTTGATAGTTATCTGATAAAACTAAAAAATAATCAATCATTTTACTCTCCAATAAGACCTATAAAATCTATTGATGTATTAGATGATAAAAGTATAGTAGTTGCTACCAATAGCTATGTTTTTAAAATCAATAAATCAGATTTAGTAATTACGGATACATTGTTAAGAGAAAGAGGTACAAAAGTTATATGCGATAAAGGAAAGATATATATAGGTACTTTAAAAGGCGTGAAGGTGATTGACCTTTATAAAAAAGTTAGTGATTTATCAGATTGGACTCCAATACAGAATCATCGTATTACGGATATGCTGAAGGCAGATGATGGTAGCTTATGGATAGCTACTAATGATACGGGGATAATTCATTATTCAAATGGAAAAATACTGGTACATATTACCACATCTAATAAGCTATCCAGTAATATATGCCGCACTTTATTTCTGAATCAAAAATATCTTTGGATAGGGACTAATAAAGGACTTAATAAATTAGATATCAGCGATGGTAAATATGCAATAACAAAATACAGTGAATCCGATGGTTTGCCTTCCAATGTTATTAATGCTGTTTATGCAAAGGATAGTACCATATATGTAGGAAGCCCCGCAGGTTTAACCTACTTTAATGAAAACAGTATTTCGCATAGTTCTATCTGCAATTTAGTGCTGGAAAATATTACCGTTTCAGATAAACATTTAGATTCAACAATCAATTTTCATTTAGATTATCAGCACAATAATATCAGCTTCAATTACAATGCTATTTCATTCAAGTCGGGAGGAGATATTACGTATTATTATAAGCTTCATCCACTGGATAAGAACTGGAAAGAAACCAGATTAACCACTTTGTCTTATCCTTCTTTGCCTTCGGGTTCTTTTCAGTTAGAATTATATGCAATAAATAAATTTGGAAAAAGAAGCCAGACAATTGTTGTAAAATTCGATATTGATACACCGTTCTGGAAAACCTACTGGTTCCTGGTATTTATATTTATAATTTGTGTGCTTGGAGTGGGATTCTTAATTCGTAATCGGTACATTAAAATACAAGAGATAAACAACGAAAAAGCAAGAGTAAAGCAGCAGCTGGCCATACTGGAGCAAAGTGCATTGCAGGCGCAAATGAATCCTCACTTTATCTTTAACTGTCTCAATTCTATTCAGCAGTTTATTATGTTGAACAACAAAGAAATGGCCAATAAATATCTTACAGAATTTGCTGGTCTTATTCGAAATACTTTTGACAACTCGGGTAAGAAATATATTACGGTGGCAGAAGAAGCTGAATATCTGGATAAGTATCTTGATCTGGAACAGTTGCGATATGGGGATGATTTTAAGTATGAAATTATTATTGATAATTCAGTAGAAAAAAACTTTACCGAGATACCAGCTATGTTATTGCAACCTTATATAGAAAACTGTTTAAGGCATGGAATAAGAAATAAAATAAATGGAGGAGGAATTGTAGTAGTCAGTTTTAATCAACAGGATAATACCTTAATTTGTACTATTAGTGATAATGGGGTAGGGCGAGCCACTGCTTTGTTGTTGAAAAGTAAAGAGCATATAGAATATCAGAGTAAAGGAATGAATTTAACGGCACGAAGGATAGAACTGCTTAATACAGCTCTTGAAAATAAAATATCAGTAGAAGTGAAAGATCTGATGGATAATACAGGAAATTCAACGGGAACAGAAGTTATTGTAAGAATACCATTAACATAGAAGGCATATGAATAAGATAAAAACCATTATTATTGATGATGAACAAGGGAACATTATTACACTAACAGAAATGTTGAATAATTATTGTCCTGATGTATACCTTTTAGGAACGGCCAACAATATTACGGATGGTGAAAAACTGATTCATGCAGAAAATCCTGACTTGGTTTTTCTGGATATTGAAATGCCTTTTGGTAATGGATTCGAATTGTTGAACAAACTTACACCCATCAATTTTGAAGTGGTATTTATCACTGCCTTTAATAATTATGCAATAAAGGCTTTTAAGTATTCGGTAATAGATTATCTGCTAAAACCAGTAAATATCGACGAGCTTAAAGCCGCAGTTATAAAGGTGAAAAATAAACTGGAAACTACTAATGTTGCTCTGCGTATCGATTCCTTGTTAAGCAACCTGAAGATGGAGAAATCGGGACAGAAGAAAATAGGAATTACTACAGAAGAGGGAATACTGTTCGAGGAAATTGATAATATCATGTATCTGGAAGCGGAGGGAAGTTATACCACAATATTTTTAAAGGGCGATAAGAAAGAAATAACCTCCCGAACATTAAAAGATTTAGAGGATATACTGCCGGATACTATTTTCTTTAGAGTACATAATTCCAGTATTATCAATATCAATTACATTAAAAAGTACTATAAAGGACGTGGTGGATACGTAGAAATGGAAGATCATAAAAAGATAGAAGTTTCTCAAAGAAAGAAAGATGAGTTTCTTTCTAAAATCAACAGTTAATCTTTTTGTCACTATTTTAGTTGAAATATTGTAGAAAATAGCTAAGGGAATTTAATATTTATTGCCAAAATATTCTAAAATATACGATACTGACTGTGCAGTTATCGGCAAAATCTACTCACTTATCGGCAAAATCTACTCACTTACAAATTGGTGCTTGTTAGTTTATCTACTGCTTTATATATTGCACTCGCATTTGAAGAAATACTAAATGTCAGCAGCCATTTTAGCATTTATTCAGCATTTGTTCTTAAAAGTTTCAAAGTATTTTAACCCGTACACTGAAAGAGCTGTTCAAACGAGTTGGTTAATAATTAATTATTAACCAACTCAGATGGACTGAAACGCTATTTGACTGATTTATTTAAAATACTTGTTAGCAACCCCTAACGTTTAGTGAAAACCAATTTGAGCACGTCTTGAAAATATAAAACCCGGATTACACATTAGAATTTCTAAATCGTAATCCGGGTTTTGTTTTACTGTATTGTTACAACTATCTGCTTCCGCTTCTTTGCTGGCCATAACCACTCTTACCTCCACGGTCTCTGGAATGGTAACCTCCCTGACGTTGAAAAGATTGCGGTTGTGGTTTAGAACCTGTATAAGGCATAGTGGTTATTACCTTCGATGCAAATGGATGTTCTGCTACCAATGGTATCAGTTTGCCAATTACTTTGATAATATCCTTCAGTTCACCTCTTTCTTCTACATCGCAGAAGGAAATGGAGATACCGGTATTACCTGCTCTTCCTGTACGACCAATTCGGTGCACATAAGTTTCTGGTACATTGGGTAAATCGAAGTTGAATACGTGTGTAAGTTCATCTATGTCAATTCCTCTTGCTGCAATATCGGTAGCCACCAGTACTCTTAGCTTACCTTCTTTAAAATTATTTAATGCAAGCTGACGTGCATTCTGCGATTTATTGCCATGTATTGCTGCTGCAGTAATGTTTTCTTTCTGCAATATCTTCACTACTTTATCAGCACCATGTTTTGTACGGGTAAATACCAGTGCCGTTACAATATCAGGATTCTTTAGTAAGTATAACAGTAAAGAAGGTTTATCGCCTTTATTTACATAATATAAGCTCTGATCAATTGCATCAACAGTAGATGATGGTGGCG
>CANFLJ010000188.1 GCA_947447815.1 Chitinophagaceae bacterium
AGTATCGGTTAATACCAGATTAGTAACTGAACATATAGGATTTGCTGATGCTAATACAGTACCACCATTTGGTGTACCAGTACATTGTACAGGGGCAATTATATTGATTAGATAATCTTCCGTTTCTCCGGTTGTAAAGCTGGTACATGCATTTAAGGCAGTATTCGTTCCGCCGCCTACATTACTCTTACTGCGGATACGCATTAAGGTTTTGCCAAGATTTGCAGTGGCTGGAACGGTAAAACTTATAGTTGCTGTTCTACCGGTAGTATTGATTTGTTTCCACTCAGTAGAATCAAATGTTCCACTCTGATTCCAGTCAAACCATACTGATCCTATGGCATTTGCACTATAACCAGTATGTAATGTATAGGTTATTAATTTTTGTAATGATGGCATTACGGTAGTATCGCTATATAATGTATAGCCTCCTGTAGGTACCGTGGTGCTGGTAGGATTGTTTAAAACAGTTCCTACTATTTGTACCGTATCTATTGCAGGTGCAGTAGCTGTGCTATGAAGTGTATTGCCAATTAATGGGCTACACACGCAAGATATGGTTGGATTCATTCCGACCAATACAGCAGTAGAATTAGCAGAACTACCCGAAGTAGAACAAGTAATAACTCTTCTGTAATAAGTTGCAACAGATTGACTCTTGATAGAATCTGTAATAGCTGTTGCTCCGGCAAGATTTGACCAGTTGCTGCCATCGGATGATGATTGCCATTGATAGGTTAATCCCGAAACACCAGATGTAGATCCGGTATCAGATAATAAAAAGACATTGGAACTACACACATTTGACAAAGAACTGATTGCAGAGCCAGCAACCGGCGTACCCGAACATGGTGATTGTGCTTGTGTTATGGCAATACTATCTATGTATAAATTGTATTGATTTGCTATTGAATAGCAATTTAGGGCAAAACGATAATTGCCTGCAACTGAGGGGGTATAAGTAGCTTTCCAACGTCGATAAGTAGTATTAGTAATACTGGCACTATCCAATAAGACTGTTGCTTGAGAAGCTACTGTTGAATCAGAACCAACAGTTAGTTTCATACTTTCAGGATAACTAGACAATCCAACTTTAGTAAAAAAAGTAATTGTCACCTGAGCTGCTTTTAAATTTAATGCTGGAGTAAATGCCCAGGCATCCGCAGCATTTAGCGCATTATATACATATTCAATAGCATAGTTTCCACTATATCCATTTGCTGTTGGAGATTGAATCCAGTTGTTACCGGATCCGTTATTTTTAATAACCCATCCTGTAGGAGGAAATGTACCTTCAAAACTTTCTTGCAAAAGAACATTTTGGGCATTTAAAGTGATGGTAGTGAAAACAACCATCAATAATAAGTAGACTTTTTTCATTTTTAGCATTGTATAGTCAAATAATTAAATAAAATCAGAGAGGCGAATTTAGCTTAGAAGAGGATTGTAAGTTAAAAATTGCTGCCTAAGGTTAGTATTATTTTTAACATTTTTATCAATTTTAACCAAAATCCAATATTTTAATGATTCATTATCTTTCAAATATATAAATTGCTGAAAAACAATTAGGCAAAATGGCGACAAAATTAAAAATAAAAAGCCTCCAAGAAGATAAACTTCCTGGAGACTTTTCAACAATTATTATATATATATATTAGTTTTTTGTAAGGATGCTTTTTTTAGCACCAACACCAGCACCAGCAGCCAATAATATTAAGCTTAGGCCACCATCGAAAGGCACTGCCCCACCGCTTCCTGGAACTGGAGTTCCACCTCCACCTGGAGTTCCTGGCCCACCTGGTCCACCACCAAATTGAGCATTAACTATACTTGCTGTAAAAAAAAGAACAACTACAATTACTACAACTTTAAAGGTTTTTGACATAAAAATAAATTTTACAAATCGATTATCTGTAGTGACACATTGGAAACAAAGGAAAGGAAAAACTAATAGATAAACTATAATATTTCATTTTATCATATTTAAAGTTGAATATTTATTACTAATTCTGAATTATTTTAATATATTTTCATTAGATATTCAATTCTAAAAGAGGAAATTATTTATGATTTAATTAAAACTGAAGTTTAATACCGTATTATTTAGTTGTTGTCTGAACTTTTTTGACTTCTATAGTATGTAACTGCTCCAATTTGAATAACGCTTCCTGTAACCTTACTTTGGGGATGCCTACAATGATATTGCAAAACAACTGCTGCTCCTGTTGAATAATTGTAGCGTTGCATTGTTTAAGAATGGTCATTACATCATTCACTCTGGTGTAATCACAATGAATATTATAGTTAATTTCTATAGGTTTCTGCACTACGGGCACAGTTTGCAAAGCTAACATTGCTGACATCTTGTAAGCATTTATCAATCCTGGGACACCTAATAAAGTTCCTCCAAAATATCTGACTACCACTACCAACACGTTACATAATTGTTTACTTATTATCTGATTATATATTGGCTTTCCTGCGCTTCCAGAAGGCTCGCCATCATCATTTACTCTAAAATTATTCCCATCAGTTCCTATTGAATATGCATAACAATGATGTACCGCTTTAGGATGCTCCTTTTTTAGTTTGGTCAAATGTTTTTTAACATCGTCTACATCAACAATCGGAAAAGCAAAAGCAATAAACTTACTACCCCTGTCTTTATACTCAGCGGTGGTACTTTGTTCGATTGTAAAATAATATTCAATTTCCTTTTTACTCATTATTCTGGGGTATAATAACTAATAACATCTGATAAATAATGTTCCTCATGATTCAATAACTTCTTATTTAAAACCGGCGATTGCAAACCTTCCGAAATGAAGAGTTCTTTATTGGTTATCACTCTTGCCTCATCCCAGTAATTACCATTTATAAATAACTGTAATAATGTACTTCCTCCTTCTACCAAAATACTTTGAATGCCATTTTTGCAACAGAATTCTAATACCTGCTCAATTACTGGTTTATGTTCAGAAAGTAGTTGAAATAAGGTATTGCCTTGTTTCTTTTGAATGATATTATTAAAAACAACAGTAGATTGAATACCATCTAATACTTTACTATTCATTTCAATTTTCAAGCCTCGATCTAACACTAATCTAAGCGGTTGATGTCCTGAATATAGTCTATTACCCAATTGAGGATTATCCTTAATAGCTGTACTACTACCTACCATAATGGCAGCTTCTTCACTTCTCCATTTATGAACCAAAACATTGGTAGTATCATTACTTATCAGCAGCCTTTGGTTACTCTTAGTAGCCATCATTCCATTGGATGTCTGTGCCCATTTCAAGATTATATAGGGTCTTTTATATTTATGAAATGTAAAAAAACGCTTATTCAGTAATGTACATTTATTTTCAATAACCGACATTGTCACCTTTACTCCTGCATCTTGAAGCATCGCAATACCTCTTCCGTTTACTGCTGCAAAAGGATCTCTGCAACCAATAACAACGTTGGGTATCTTATTCTCAATTATTAAGTTTGCACAAGGGGGTGTTTTACCATAGTGTGCACAAGGTTCGAGAGAGACGTATAATGTAGATACAGAAATCAGGTGTTTATTTTCTGCAGGAACACTATTGATACAATTCACTTCGGCATGAGGTTTGCCATATTTTTCATGATACCCTTCTCCTATTATAGTATCATTATAAACCAATACAGCACCTACCATGGGGTTAGGAGCAACATAACCATTAGCCATTGATGCAAGCTCAATGCAACGGTTCATATAAATATCTGCAGTCTGTATCATTAATTAAGTGTGTAAAGGTAACATCTAACCTATAAAAAATATAAATCTTATCATTGCATCATGAATATTCAGGAAGCCTATTTATTGGTTAAGAGAAGACTAGCTACTCTTTATGACACCAGAGAAGCTGAAAATATTGCGGATATGCTGATTGAATTTTGTACTGAAATTACACGAACAGAAAGAATAATTACAAAAAACAAATTATTATCAATCGACCATGAACTGCTATTAATGAAAAGTATTGACAGATTGATTAATCATGAGCCTATACAATATATTATAGAAAAATCCTGGTTTTACAGGCACGAATTCAAGGTTAATAAAAATGTATTAATACCGCGTCCGGAAACAGAAGAACTAATACAACATATTATTAAAAATAATTCCAGCGAAAATCCTTCCATAATAGATATCGGAACTGGAAGTGGTTGTATTGCAATCAGTTTAAAAAAGAATATTACTTGCCAAGTAACTGCTATAGATATTAGTGAACAAGCTTTATCTATCGCAGATTATAATGCAAATAAACTAGAAGCAGATATCACTTTTAAATCAATTAATTTTATTGATGAATCCAAGTGGAATAATCTAGGGTATTATGATATTATTGTCAGCAACCCACCTTATATTAAAAATAAGGAGCAAAGTGAAATGCATAAAAATGTGTTGGAATATGAACCACATTTAGCTTTATTTGTGGAAGATGATGACCCTTTACTATTTTATAGAAAAATTGCTATGTTCGGGAAAAGCAATTTAAATCCCAATGGATATATATATGTTGAAATAAACGATTCTCTTGGTGAAGAAACTACAAATTTATTTCAAGAATATCAATATAATACTGCGATATATAAAGATTTACAGGGAAAAGAAAGAATAATTGTAGCAAAATAGGATTACCTGCTTGAAGCTATTCGAGGG
>CANFLJ010000189.1 GCA_947447815.1 Chitinophagaceae bacterium
CGAACTATGGGACCTTTGTCTGGGTGCCGTTCAGCATGTTATGGATAATAATCTGTACCATCAGTTTGGTATACCACCCGAAGCAATTCCTTTGATAGAACGAAGCTGGACCGAAGATCATCCTGCTATCTATGGTCGTTTCGATTTTTGTTTTAAAAATAATCAGATTAAGTTATTAGAGTTCAATGCAGATACCCCTACCAGCCTTTACGAGGCGGGTATAGTGCAGTGGTTCTGGCTGCAGGATTTTGATAAATCCAAAGATCAGTTCAATAGTATTCATGAAAAACTCATTGCTTACTGGCGTTATCTTAAAAATTATTTACACCCCGATACTCTCTACTTTACCTGTCTGAAAGAAACGCTTGAAGATCTTACCAATACCGAATACATGCGCGACTGTGCCATACAGGGTGGCTTGCAAACAGAGCTGATTTTTATAGATGATATTGGCTGGGACCAAAACGATAAAACTTTTGTTGATCTGCAGGATAAAGCCATCAAAAATATCTTTAAACTATACCCTTGGGAATGGTTGCTGAAAGAAGACTTTGGAAAACATATAACCGAAGATCAAAACAAAGCCTTCTGGGTAGAGCCCGCCTGGAAAATGGTCTTGTCCAACAAGGCTATACTCCCCATATTATGGCAGCTTTATCCCAATTGTCCTTATCTGTTACCTTCCTATTTTGATGCAAATGGAATGAGCAGCTACGTTAAAAAGCCGATTCTATCTCGCGAAGGAGCCAACATACAAGTAGTAGAAAACAATATCATCCTTCAGCAAACCGAAGGAGAGTATGGCAGCGAAGGATACATTTATCAGGAGCTATGTTCTTTACCAAGAATGGGAGGCAATTATCCAGTAATAGGAAGTTGGGTAATAGGACAACAACCTGCAGGAATGGGCATCAGAGAATCCAGCGAACTGATCACTAACAATACCAGCCGTTTTGTACCTCACCTGATAGAAGGATAATATTAAAATAAAAAAAGGAGATAGAACTATTATGAAATATTATTATAGTTTACGAATTGATGGTGATAGTGATTTAATAAGAGATAAAATATGTTTAATTTTAAATGAAGAATCAAATATGCAATACCAGACATGGGGATTAGAGAAAATAATTGATACAAATGATACTTATGTTAATTACATAGATTATTTCCTAAAGATTTTAAAGGGTAAGTTTGATTTACTTGAAAATATAGGGATTGTCAAAAGTGATATTACGATTTGGATGTTATATGAATATGAAAACCAATGTAATATGGAATTTGAAGCAACAGACCTAAAAAACTTGGGTGATAATGGTATTAAATTATGTATTTCATGCTGGAAGAAATGATTATACTTTCATTAAGAATTCACTTGTATTCTAAATTTATTTTCATTAGAGACTCCTTCCTCACAGCAGTCTATTTTTCTGATTAACAATCTCAAATCATTTTCATAATCATCTGAAAAAGGACCTTGCGATCCCAGTTAAGCATAGTGTTCCCAAATGTTTGGCGTAGTCTCCGACTACGTCACAGTGATAGCAAATCTCCGATTTGCATTTAACTCATTCCACTGTCTCTTTTCCCTCCAGCATCCTTCTCCTAAACTTTCCAAATATATACATTCCCGCTGCCGTTCAAACTACTAATTGTTTATAATTCTCAGCAACCACTCCAACGGATAGAAGTGAAATGCTTGCTTCTATTAAATAGTATTGTTTTAGTCATATTGTAAGAACTGTCCTTAGTAGTGAATTTTGCCTTAATATCAATACGATAGTCTTTGGTATCATCAACATTTGGAACAAGAAAAATATGATCAATTGCGTAATACCCTCTGATAGTTTCATTGATAACTTTTTTTTCAGGCAATAAAGCATTAAAGTCTTTAAATTTATTTCTACTAAAATCTTCGTTGATCTTAGCACCATACACTTGAATGTTTTTAAGCATAAAGTCTTTACCACTTTTAGTATCTTGCAATGTCAAACTTAAACTATCAATTTTGTATTCTTTCGTTATAGAAGCAATTTTGAAATATACTGTTAATTCCCCTTTCGTAAAGTCTGACAAATCAATAATGAAGTCTAATTGATTGTCTTTAAAATTTGCTACAGTGTCACCACTATCTTTTCAGTATACTTATTTTTATATTCACAAGAATAATTAAAAATGGTAGTTAAGAATAAAACAATAAAAAGTCTTGTATAGATTATCATTTGTCTAATTATATAGTATACTCATAAATCACCCAATCCCAGTTAAGCATAGTATTCCCAAATGTTTGGTTTAGTCTCCGACTACGTCACGGTGATAGCAAATCTCCGATTTGCATTTAACTCATTCCGCTGTCTCTTTTCCCTCCAGCACCCTTCTCCTAAACTTTCCAAATATATACATTCCTAAAAAAACAACATCTACTCCTCTAAATCATTCGCCAAGAAAGAAAAAAACAAACTCTTTCCTTTCATCACCCATCATGTATTTGTATTATTCGTTAAGCGTTATGCATTCCGCTATCCCCCGTATTCTTTAGTTTTTCCTTTTTTAGTATGTAGTTTTTTGTATTAATTGCCAGCCCTTCCAACCACCCAATATGGCCTCTTTTCACTTCGACATGCCCCGCAACTCATTCGATGTGCGATTCTTTCAACTCGACATGCCTCGCAACAAGTTCGATGGGGTCCGCAACTCATTCCACATCCATTTCTTTCACTTCGATATGCCCCGCAACTCGTTCGATGAGGTCCGCAACAAGTTCGACATCCATTTCTTTCAACTCGACATGCCCCGCAACTCATTCCACGGGTTCCGCAACAAGTTCCACGGGTTCCGCAACAAGTTCCACCCTTTTTATGCTCCGTTTATTACCTTAAGTTTATTTTTCCTACCCTAAACATCTTTTATTCGCTATTGTTATCTCATATTTGTACATCAGAACAACAACAAATAATGAAAAATATAGTCGGGCTATTAGTTGCAGCTATTCTTATAATGTCTTGCAACAACAATAAACAAAGCAATATTCCAACAGTAGCATTTGCCGATGCTTTTGAAGATAATACCATCGCACAAGCTAAAAAAGGATTCTTTGATGCACTGAAACAAAAAGGATTCTCCGATTCCGCCAAAACAATCAAGGTACTGTATCGCAATGCACAAGGCGATATTCCTGCTTTAAACCAGATAATGAAATATTTTATCAGCGAAAAGGCTACCCTTATCGCTACCAACCCATCTATTGCTACTACTACGGCGGTACAGCAAACCAAAACCATTCCGGTTTTCATGATGGTATCGCCCACTCCCGACAGAATGAAACTTACTGATAATAAGGGCATAGCACCTGCCAACCTGTTTGGTGTAGGCGAAACCCTCGATTATATAGATACTTCTTTTGCCCTGATAAAACAACTGATACATCCCAAAGGGGCTAAGCTGATAGTAGGTATGCTCTACAATCAGTCCGAACCGCAATCGGTAGATGCCTTAGCACACATAAAACAACTGGCAACTCAACTGGATATTGAAGTAAATGCCATGTCGGTGAGCAATAGTGCCGAAGTACAACTGGTCGCGCAATCCTTACTAACCAACAATATAGACGCATTCTTTGCCAACCCAGACAACACCGTATTTGCTTCCTTCGAAACAATTGTAAAATCATGCAACAATGCTAAAGTGCCCATCATATCCAGCGAGGCTGGTTTGGTAGCCCGTGGTGCTGTAGCAGCCTATGGTGCGGATATGTATCAGTGGGGTTTTCAGGCTGGCGAACAAGCTGCTGTTTACCTCCAAACAAATTCTACCAAAGACATTCAGTGGAGTAAAGTAACCTTACATAAACATGTTTACAACAAAAAGGCAGTAGAAACCTTTGGAATTACTATTCCTCCTACCTACGAAGCAATTCAATAATGATAGAATTTTATATCACTGCACTCATTCTGGGATTATGTCTGTCGGCCATGGCTACAGGCATCTTCATCTCCATGAAAATATTTCATATTCCCGATATCACCACCGATGGTAGTTATACACTTGGTGCGGTAATTACGGCTATCTGTATTACCAAAGGCCTGCACCCATTTCTTACCTTACCACTGGTAATGATTATCGGGGCTCTGGCGGGTACTTTAACCGGTATCATTCATACCAAACTAAAAATAGACGCACTCTTATCGGGTATCTTGGTAATGACGGCTTTATACTCTATCAATCTTACTATTCTGGGTCGTTCAAATGTTCCTTTGTTGAATGTCAAAACCATCTTTACCAGTCTGCCTGTATTGAATAATGAAAACTACCAGCAATTATTGGTTATCCTCGTTCTGGTGCTACTGGTTATCTTCAGTATCGCCTATCTTTTAAAGACAGATTTTGGTTTAAGTATGCGCGCCGTGGGCGATAGTCCCTCCATGACCAAAGCTTTAGGTATTAATAATGATAGGATGAAGATTATCGGGTTGGCCATTGCCAATTCCCTAACGGCTACCAGCGGCTACCTGGTGGCGCAGTATCAGAATTATACAGATATTAATATGGGTATCGGAATAGTAATTACCGGTCTTGGCTCCGTATTAATTGCCGATACTATTATCCAGAAATTTAGTATCAACAATGTTATTCTTCAACTGACATTGGTTGCACTGGGCTGCATTATCTTCCAGCAGGTACTGGCATTTGC
>CANFLJ010000190.1 GCA_947447815.1 Chitinophagaceae bacterium
AGTAATGATGGAAAAGGGTATATAAAATTAAATACTTCACTGTATGCTGATTATATAGATGTATCGGACTTGCCAGCACTTGGAAGTGGTAAAACCTGGAAATACAAAGCTATCTATATTTTAAAAGGGGAACATTGCGGTACCTGGAGCGCGGAAGCAATTATTGGTGTATTCGGTTTAATCTAGTATTTCAATACAAGGAACAGAGGCAACAAGGCACATAGGCACTAAGGAATACAAAAACTATAGAATAAAAAAATAAACTAAAGATAAAAATACAATTAAGATAATTCTTTCTGCTCATAAAGATTCTTCGGTGGGGATGAAACGCCGAAGTTTTTTTAATAAAACAGGAAATACAAATAGTAAAAAAAAGCTTGGTTCTTTGTCATTTTAAATGGCTTCGGTGGAGAGGATACACCGGGGCCTTTTTTTAAAGTAAAACATACAAGGCACAAAGGCAACGAGGCACACAGGCACAAAGAAATACCAATACAAGTAGAAAAACTAAATACTAAAAAATGAAAAACTAAAATTATACATTATAGTGCCATGTATTTGTATACATTATCAAATTATCAAATTATCAAATTTGTATTCTCCTATTTTTATCACGACTCACGCATTCACGATTCACGATTCCCTACAACACCACTTGCAAAATATTACGTCCTCCTTCTTTGCCCCAGTCTTTCATACTTACTTTTAATTGCTCCTTTAGTTGCGTAAAATTAATCTTCTTACCCTTTTTAGGGGACATCATAGTTTCTTCTTTTACCGGTTTCATTTCTACTTTAGTGGCATACCAGGTAGTATGTAGGCGAGGAATAGCCAAACCAAGTATCATTCCTGGCAATCCACCAAAACTTTCGGGGCCACCAGTTACCAGAATCTGATCAGAAAAAAAGGCAATCACATATACAGAATCAAATAATTTTCCTACAGCCTTGCGACAGGTAAACCCAGCTATATTGCGGGTTTCGTTTATTATCTTCCAGTCTATATGATGGATACTATCTTTCATTAAATAAGTATTTTCAAATACTTCCTTCTCACTAATCTGTTCTTGTGTAGTATAATTAGTGTATACAATATTTTCGGTAGCCGGCCCAACTGTCCAAGCGGGAGGCTTAGGTGAATTTACAAATTCTCTTCCTGGTTTATACAGTGTTTTGCCATTGGTAAAAGTAAGGTCAAAATAAGAGGTAGCTTCTACCGGTATCATCTTCTTGATCATTTCAAACCAGGTTTTATCCCGGTCACTATCCATCTCTGCTTTAACCTGATTGAGCATGTTTACTTTCTTTTCGAATTCTATTTTACCCGATTCCAGAAAAATAGCCTGTGCACGGATGAATAGGGGAGTGCAAAGTATAGATACCAGTATTATTGATAATGTTTTCATATTAATTGTTTATTTATTTAGCACCCGGAGCTTTAGAAAAATTCCATACAAAACTTAGCTGGAAATAACGGGCAATAGTTTGATAATTATTTTCGGTGATGGTACTATTGTTTACATATCTGCTATAACCGATATTCTGATTGAGGATATCATTCGCAGATATTTTAATCATGCCTTTATCATCCTTCAATATTTTACGACCAATGTAGGCATTCCATAATATTACATCGTTATTCTTATCGTATAAAGATGTTTTCTGACGGATGGTATATTCTACGTCCTGATTTATTTCCAGTTTCCAAGGCAGTTTAATATTCATGTCAAAATTGTGTGTCTGTATCCAGTAATTATTATTGATATCCGGCTGTAAGGAAGAATTACTAAGATTGTAATTTAGATTAAACCCATAAGAAATATTGTATTTCTTATCTTTCTCCTTGCCAAAACCAATTCTTATACCGGGAGAATAATTATCGGTAATATTTTCTTTATTATTTACAAAACTGATGTACCTGGAGGAATTAAAATCGAGGCCAGCGTTGAAATTAATATCCAGCTTTTTTATTTTACTATAATATCCCATACCAGTGTATACATTGTAGTTGCCATTTACATTGATATATTGTACCGTAGTTTTACCACTATCCAGCGAAGTAGTATTTTTGGTAACAATGGCATCGCTGGTAAAAGTACCACCTCCGTACATGTAAATACTGGTTTCGGTCATTACTTTATAGGAGTTGTAATTCATGTTGAAATTATGTCGGAACTCTTGTTGCAAACCCGGATTACCAATCATGATAGTCAACTGATCGTTGTTGTTTCTAAGCGGTTGTATCTGATTAATAGTAGGCTGACGGCTAGACCCGTTGTAGTTTAAACTGATACCACTAAACTGACTAAATTTATGATTAAAACCAGCCTTTGGAAATAGATTGAAATAATATCTTTCAGTATTTGTTTTAGCCACTAAATCTTCCTGTATAAAATGGGTATTTGCTACATTACTTCCAATATAAATGGTTGTTTTTTTGCCATTATATTTTAATGATACACCACCACTATTGGTTAATACATCAAACTGATAATGATTGGAATATAAACTGTTAGCCTTATCGTATTTGCCCGTAGTATTTTTATCAAAGGAGTTTACTTCGGAATTGTTTTTATTATCAGTAAGCGAATAATTCAGCTCCATAAATACCTTTTTAATAATAGGCTCTGTATATACAATCTTACCCGTAATAACCTCGGTAGTAGTATGATTATTTTTAAGCTGATCGGTAATAGAATCCTTTGCTACTGCGGATTGATAATAAGTATCATGTTCGTACAAGTAATTATCAGAAGCATTTTTATTGTTGGAATAATCAATATTAAATGAAACTGTACGACCTTGCTTTCTAAATTTCTTTTTAAGTAGTACGCTCGATTTAAAATTGCTGGTAGTACCCGTAATACTATTATTTCTGCTGCTCTGTGTTACCTGCTGATCCAGTTGATTGGTTATATTTTTATCATACACCGAGTTACTTTCATTGTCATCTGCATATCCTTTTGCAGTAACTTTTATAGAAGTAAAACTATCTATCATCCAATCGTAAGTAGCATTCAAAGAATTGCGTCTACGATTGGTATAAGTAGATCTATTCTCCTTCGTATTTAAGGCAGAACTGGTATCTACTATAAATTTAGTAAAAGTATTCGCATTCGATTCGGTGAGTAGTTTCTTGAAAAGATAACTACCATTAATGTTTTGTTTATCATCATTCCATTTGCGCGAAAAGTTTAAGCCAGCAGCCCAGTTCTTAGGCAAACCTTCTCCATTAAATTGAGAACCACTAAAATCATCTCGTTCATAATCGGAATAGAAATATCCATAGTCTTCATTATAATCAAAGCTCTTGGATTCTCCATACTGTCCATTTTCATCCCAGTTAAGCCCAGTTTTACCGGTAGAACTCATAATACCATATCCAGATATTTTCGTTTTCCCTTTAAACTTGTTCAGCATCAGCGTATTGTTCCATCTATCATTGGTGCCTCCACCTAATTCTACTTTACCAAAATATCCTTTCTTTTTATCATCCTTTAGTTTAAGGTTGATGGTTTTATTCTTTTGTCCATCATCAATGCCCGTAAAAGCCGCCTGATCGCTTTTCTTATCAAATACCTGTACTTTTTCTACTGCATCGGCTTGTATATTTTTAGTAGCAATAGTAGGATCATCCCCAAAAAACTCTTCTCCATCTACCAGTACTTTTTGTACACTCTCGCCCATAGCAGTTATCTTGCCATTCTTATCTACCTGTATGCCAGGCAGTTTTTTCAGCAGATCTTCTACCATTGCACCTTCTTTCAGCTTAAAGCTATCGGCACGATACTCCATGGTATCTCCCTTCATTCTGATGGCAGCCAGCTTACTTACAATAGTAATATCCTTTAATAAAGCCGCCTTAGCATTCAGTACTATTTTGAATGGGGGAGTAGTAGCATTTAAAGAAATTTTATCGGAGAAGTCGGCATAGGCAGGATAATACACTTGTAAAACATAGTCGCCTTCGGGTACTGTATTAAAACTAAAATTACCAGTACTATCTGTTCTTACAAAACGAAGAAGTACAGAATCTTTAGAACGAAGTAAACAAACAGCAGCGTTTGGAAGTGTTTTATTATTAACTGTATCTTTTACAATACCATCGAACTTGGTGCTTTGAGAGAAGCTAACAATACTGGTTAAAATAAATAGGAAAGTAAGGATATATTTAACCCTTGATAATATGACTGGCTTAAGCATTAGTTTGGCGTTATCATTTTGATAAATGGTATTGATCATAAGGGTATAATAGTTCTATAATTGATAAATAGATATAATAAGTTTACATTATTGCCTGTTCAAGCTGCAATATGAGCCAAATAAATAATTAAAATTCTTAAGTAAATTCTAATTAACAATTAAAAATATAAATATGAAGTATAAAAAATGAACAAAAAGTATAAGTGGTAATTATTACAGGTAGAAATAGGTAATGGGGAATAAAAAGAGATAAAAAAAAGGCAACGGTATGAACAGTTGCCTTATTTATAGATATTATAAATATTGTCTATGGCTTCAACTTAACTATTTTGTTATCACGCATAACTACGATAACGGAATTCTTTTGCTTTTTAAATTCTACCATTTTTTCATAGGCTTTTTCAAGTCCTTGTAGAATTTTATTCCTAAACTCAACTTTAGCTTCTGTTGTCATAATGTGATTTTAGTTTATTAAACTTATTA
>CANFLJ010000191.1 GCA_947447815.1 Chitinophagaceae bacterium
GATAAGGTAAGTGAGTTGATAAAAAGAGCTGGAGGATTAACCAAACAGGCTTTTCTAAAAGGTATCAATATTACCCGTATCAATAACAATATGGTGAAAGATTCTTCAAAAGTTCAGTTCAAGAAGATTCAGCAACAAACAAAAGATACCTCAGCAAGTTTAATGTCGGATTATGAAAGACCAACTGTAACCATTGGTCTTAATATGGATGAAATAGTAAGAGACCCAGGAGGTTTGGAAGATGTTATTTTACAGGAAGGGGATGTGTTAAATGTGGCAAAAGAAAAGAGAGAAATAAAGGTTAGTGGCGAGATATTGTTTCCTACTGATGTTGTATTTTCAAAAGGACAGAAACTTAGATACTATATAGATAGGGCAGGCGGTTTTACCGATAATGCCAGAAAGAGTAAAGTTTATGTTTTACAGCCTAATGGAGTAGCTGCTAAAACAAGACACTTTTTATTCTTTCGTGTCTTTCCAAAGATAGAACCAGGGTCAGAAATATTGGTGCCTAAAAAATCGGATAAGTCGAATAGTCGATTGTCACTTAGCGAAACAGTTGCGCTTACCAGTGCAATAGCATCATTAGCCGGTATCGTAATAGCGATAGTGAACGTAACTAAAAAGTAAAGTTTTAAAAAGAAAGGAATGTCTGAAGAATTGATTTTTATAACGTTTATAAAAAAACTTATTAAGGCTTATAGTTATATTAAAACTAAGAAGCTATTGATTTTTGGGGGAGGTTTAATTTTCGCTATCACTGGGGCAACCTTTGTCTATTTTTCCAGCCCTAAGTATACTGCTAAAGTTACTTTTTTCTCGGATAATGATAAAGGAGGAAAGCTGGGTGGATACGCTAGTATTGCTTCGCAGTTTGGTATTGATTTAGGCATGGGTAACGAAGGTGCATTTACAGGTGATAATCTTATTGCTTTATTTAAAAGTAGAGTTATTATCGAGAAGACATTGTACTCAAAAATTGATAGTGAAAAGAATATCAAATTTGTTGATCAATATTTCATTAATCATAAAATTAAAGAGATTGGCATTAGGGGACATAAATCTTACGATCTTACCAATACTTATTTCTCCAATGTGGATGATCAAAGACTAAAGGATAGTCTGGTTGGAATAATATGTGAGCAATACGTAAAAGAAAATCTATCCATTGAAAAAATAGATAGAAAAGTAGATATTATTTATGTTGCTCTTACCGAGAACAATGATGTTTTTGCTAAAAAATTTACGGAAACCATGGTTGCCAATGTGATAGATTATTACATGAATTATAAGACGAGCAAAAGTCGCAACAATGTGGAGATTTTAAGACATCAAGCTGATTCTGTAAGAGAAAGACTGTATGGTGGAATAACTAATATTGCAGAGATGAACGACTTGAATGTTAACCCTATCAAACAAACCCCTAAAACAGGTATCCAAAAGAAACAAACAGAAATGCAGGTGAATGCTGCGTTGTATACCGAGCTACTAAAGAATCTGGAAATATCCGAGCTTACGCTAAAAAAAGAAACTCCACTAATTCAAATAATAGATCGACCAATTCTTCCATTAAAGAATCAAAAAATGGGTAGAGCTATAGGTGCAATTATTGGAATGATTATTGGCTGTATTCTTACTGCTATATTTCTTGGTACTCGTTACGCCATTAAACTTCCAAAGGAAATCTAAGAGGTAGAAGCTTCCAAAGCTTTGTATTATCATGAAGAATAATCCTCTTATAATAATATGTATATTCTCTTGCTTGTTTTTTCAGGCAGCTCCTATGATTGCGGTTTTGTTAAGTCCGCAAATTGAAGAAGCGCTGAACTTTGTAGAGAATCCATACTTTTATTGTTTACTCATTCTACTTGCAATAAGCCTTATCTATCTCGGCTATTATCTTACCAAACGCAAGACTGCAATTGGCTTGGATATTTATCATCAGTTTAATAAATATCAACCACACTTCTGGAAAATAGGCGAATCAATTGCCTACTTTTTATTCCTTCCCGCATTAATATCAGCATTATTTGTTTATGTAAGAATCATGCAACAGGGCTATGGGGATGTGGAGCCCACAACGCTGGTTGATAATCTGATATTATATTCCCACCTGATGGGAATTTCTTTTTTATTTGCAGGGTATAATAGTAACATCACTAATAGAAAATTATTTATCCCTTTTGCACTCATTATTTTTCCAAGATTTTTAATTTCAACTGCTGGACCTAGAGTATTTGTATTTCAGGCGCTGTTGCCAGTTTTTTTCTTTGTATATCCTATCATAAAATCGTACATCAGAAAGTATTTCTTGCTGGTAGTGTTGTTTGGATTGTTACTTTTTATTTTACCATTTTTAATTGGTAATAGAGTAGGGGGCGAGTTGGATGCAGTCTCTATTTATATCATTGGGTCGCCCATTACCTATCTTATACATTCTCCTTTGAGCAACTTCAACAATATGCATTTTGTTATCGCTGGATTGTTATTTTCTTTATTGGGACTGGATGTATTTGGATATAAGCAAATATTCGATTTAGGTTCCTATAAAGTCCGTTTCGACTGGATATTTACCAGACTTACTATTGGTCCCGAAGGTGAGCATCATATGGGTGCAGGGGGCAATCCAATCTTTGAGGCATATTCGGAAGGAATACTGGGCTTTGCATTGTTATTTATACTTTTAGGAATAGTTTGTTCGTTCTTTGATTTTAGGAAAAAAAGTATGTTCAATCGTTTTGTATTTCCACATATTATTGCTAAAGTAGGATTTTTGTGGAGAGGAACTTTTGTAGAATTATTAGATAGAACTGTTACTTATTTTATTATCTACCTTATTGTTTACTATGGGTGCGTTTACTGGGAAAATAGAAAAGCTATTGCATAAGCGTTTTTTGCTTTTCTTTTCTCTAAGGTTTATTGGTGCTGCTACAGGATTGGTATTGATTTCATTTCAATATAATCAACCCCTGCAGTTGAAATACTTCTTTCATCATTTTCCATCTTTACTGATATTAGTTTACTTAATTGATTTCGGTTATTCTGAATTAATTACCAAAACAAATGAAGCAATATCTTTTCATTTTATTAAAAGGCTTTTGTATTCTCTAGGATTAATTATCCTTATACAATTGCTTGCAACACTTATCTTACCAGTACAGGAAAGTTTCATTAAATGGTTATTGATTGGTGCTCTATTTATACCTTTTCAGGCATTCTTTGATGTGTGCTACAGAGTGATGTTAAGGTCGGGTTTTGCATTACACTATTTATTATACCAATTGTTGTTCCCGGTGTTGCTACTTACTACTATGGTGGTATCTTCTAAGTGTATCGATTTAAATTTACTCTTCATACCCTTCATAGTTGCAACTGTAGGCATACAATCACTTTTCGTATTGATTGTATATAACATAAAGCCTTCACTATTTACTATTAAGTCGGGGAGTAATAATTTTTCTGACAGCCACAATATGCTGGTTCCATTTATACTGAAAGTAACCCCATTGATTATATACGAACTTGCTTCTGATATTTATATGCACTTTTTTCAGGTAGATACTGGTTCTGGTTTCGAGCTGATACGGAGCGCTTATTTTATGGTTGGTATTTTACTGCTTTTGTTGTATGCTAAAGATGATAGAATGGTGAACATTATTAAGAAGAATTTTTTGTTGGTATTCCTTCTATTGGCACTGGCATCATTTGTAATAACAATTTTGATTGTCAATGTAAAAATAATATTGAAGTCAGGCTTGCACTTTAATACTATTCAGTTGTTTTCTTTTCAGATGACCGATATTATATGCTGGTTGATAACAACATCTTTGTGTGCTTTTTATTTATTCAGATATTCAGCCTGGATATCTACTTCAAAACAAGATTAAGAGATGAGTCATCCCCAAAAAGTTGTTATCATGTATCCTTCCCGAACAGGAGGTGTTGCCGAGGTATGCTTATCATTAAAGTCAGGCTTCGAGAAATCAGGAAGAGATGTAATTGTTTTAAATAGATTTATTGAGTCACTTATATTCTCCATTAAAAATATTTTCACTTCAAATAAGTATATACTTATATCTAATCTTCACTTCGGATTATTTGGAATATTTTTCAAGCAATCTGTTTTTATTATTCATGGGTTTCCGCAAAGAAAACATGAAGGATTTATAAGGTATAATGTTGTTGTATATGGCCATAAATTGTTTGCAATGATGAACAGAAAATCGGTGGCTGTTTCTTACTTTACAAAGTTTGTTTCGGAGAATTTTTATTATATCGATGTACATGCTGTAATTCATAATATTCTGCCATTTGATTTTTTTTCTACAGCCAAAATGGATTCTTCACACAAGGTTCCAGATTCACTAACTTTTGTAGGTAGAGTGATAAAAGAGAAAGGGGTAGATAAAATTCTGGAGGCAGCTTCACTCATCCGGAATAGCGGGCATAAGATTATAGTAAATATTGTAGGTAGTGGCACATTTATTCCAGAGTTGAAAGAACAGTTCCCTCATCCTGATAATATTTTTCATGGGTATTTAAGTTCCGAAGAAAAGTATAGAGTACTATCACAATCCAATTCATTTATATCGCTGCATCCTGCCGAACCCTTTGGCATTACAGTGCTGGAGGCAAGTGCATTAGGCGTTCATTGTTGCTTATCGGCACTGGGTGGTCA
>CANFLJ010000192.1 GCA_947447815.1 Chitinophagaceae bacterium
TTACAGGCATAGTAGGTAACGTGAATTATCATTTTGGTAAATGGTTAGATGTGCCAAGTAGTTTTGATTTCTATACAGGTTTGAATCTTGGTTTTTATGTATGGTCTAATCCAGATGGCTACACCGGAAATCATAGTTCTGGCCTTGGAATAGGAGCTCAATTGGGTGGTAGATATTATTTCTCTAATAAAATAGGGGTTAATCTTGAATTAGGATCAGGTATAATAAATTTAGGTGGAAAGCTGGGGGTGTCTTTTAAGATATAAGTTAAATAGGTTATTACTTACCCTAACTACAATAGGCTAGTTTAAAAAATGATAATCCATAGATTGAAATTAACTATTCCAGATTCGCCAATTTTCCTCTGCTTGATGAACCAACATGTCATATCCATTTTGAATAATAGCTCCTTTTTCTTTCCCTTTTTTTAGAAAAAGGGTTTCTTCTGGATTGTATACCAAATCAAAAAGATAATTAGAAGAAGTCATCGTATCATATGGTAGGGGAGGACAGGTATCGATATTGGGATAGGTGCCTAATGGAGTACAATTGATAATTATCTGGTAGTCATTTATCATTTCGTCAGAAATGTCAGTATAATTAATATTATTCGACAGATTTTGTCTGGATACAATAAGATATTCGATATTTAGTTCTTTCAAAACGTACTCTATACCTGCAGATGCTCCTCCAGAGCCTAAAACAAGCGCTTTTTTGTGGTTTGGCTGCAAATTATTCATGAACGATAACTTAAATCCTAAGATGTCAGTATTGTAACCAAATAATTTATCGTTTTTTATCTTTATACAATTGCACGCACCTATAGCTTTTACCGCGTCATCAGATTCGTCAAGGTATTCAAGTACTTTCTTCTTGTAGGGGATTGTAATACAGATGCCTTTTATCCCGACAGTAGATTTAATAAGTTCTGGTAATTGATTAATATTTTCAAGTTCCCATAAACTAAAAGAAGCATCATGAATATGCTTCTCTATAAATTTCTGATCGAAATACTTTTTTGAAAATGAATGTGTTAGCGGATACCCTATCAGACCAAAATGATTCATTTAGTTTTATTTTTTATCTAAATAAAAGAAAAAGCTATCTCCTCTAAGGCCTATACGCATAGATTCTAAGGCTAAAATTTCATTTGGAGCTATGTTCCCTAAATTTACATTACATCCAATTAACTGCAAGAAATATAGTTGTTGAGCCTTCTGAGGAGCTTCCCAAATGATTTTTTCTTCTGGTATCTTAGTAAGAATTTCTTGAACCAGACCTTCTCTTACTTCCCCACTACCACGATAAATGCCAACATTTCCTGCTTCTCTAGCTTCTGCAATAACATAAGATGCTCCTGCATTTAATTCTGCTTGCATTAATTCAATCCATTTGTAAGGTGGTATAATGTGAGTTGCATCTTTACTGCCCACTTCACTTAGCACTACACCATATTTAGTGAGTTCTTCTATGTACTTGCATTTTTCATCATGCGGAATTTCAATAGAACCATCACTAACCTCCATGTAAGTAACTCCAAAGTCCTGACATAATTTTATGTAGTCTTTAAACTGATTCCTTATTACAAAAGCTTCAAATAAGGTGCCTCCAAAATAGATGGGCATGTTGTAAGAATGGTAAACATCAATTTTCTCTTTTAGATTAGGCGTTACAAAAGAAGTGCCAAAGCCCAGTTTAACGATATCTACGTGAGGTTCTCCGATACTCATGAAATTGTGAACTTCATTTATACTGAGACCTTTGTCCATTATCATTGTAAGGCCACTGGTTCTTGGTTTAGGTGTTCTTTCGGGAATCTGCGATAAGTGAAAATTCATATAATATACTTGTGAAAGCTACAAAAATAAAGGAATTGACTTTTGTATTTAATTTGTTAACAAACTAGATGCAATAAATTACTTTTTCTTCTTGGGGTTAGTCTTCTTATAATTACCTATCAAATCAATGAACAATGGGTTTCTTATCATTTCTGGGCTTAATTCCAACATCCTCTTCAATTGTTTTAAATTGGCGATCAGTGCAGTTTCTAAAAAATGTAACGATTGCTTTGTCTTCCCTAATGCGTATAAAACTGCAGATGAATAATATAATAATATTGGTTTTGCTCCTAAATGTTTCAGAGCTACTTCGCATTGTGTATATGCGTCATTATATAGTTCAGCCTTAAATAAGCATCTAATAAGAGCCTCCCATCCTTGTACATTTTTACTTCTTTTTGATACTATTTTATTAAAAAAGAAGCATGCATCTTTATATTGTAGCAATTGCATTTTACACTCTCCTATAGCCAGATTGTATTCTACCGAATAGTTGTGAATGCTCAATGCGCTTTCCAGAAAGTTAATTGCATTTTGCCATTGACTATCAGCCATATATGTAACAGCAATCTTGTAGTATAACTTACTATCTTCGGGGTTTAAATGGGAAGCTTTCTTGTAAAAACTTCTTGCCTGGGTGTTATTTCCTAACCTTTGGTGACAATGACCAATTGCTTCAAATATTACATCTTCGGGCATGGATAGTTCAGACACTTTTTCTAATACTTCTATAGCTTCTTTGTATTTTCTCAATCGTAAATATGCATCGCCCATGTTGCGGTATGCATAATCAAATTTTTCGTTTATTACCACGGCATATTGATATGCATCTACCGCCTTTTCGTAGAGTTTTAATCCTTGGTAAGCTGCGGCAAGATTAAACCAGGCAATTTCGTTGTAAGGATGTTCATCAATTATTGCATTGTGAATCTGGATACTTTCCTCAAATCTGCCGGTAAAATCTGTCCAGAAGCATATTTTGTACAATGCTTCATCGTTGGTAGGATTCTCCTCTACAATTATTTTAAGGCAATCGAAAACTTTCTCAAATTCTTCAAAGTCATCAAATACATCGGCTAATTCAAACAGAAATTCTACTCTATCTTCTCCGGTAAGTTGAGCTAGAGCACTGATAAATATCTCATTTGCTTCTTCTTGTCTTTCCATGGCAAGAAAAATTTCAATTTTTAAAGTATAAATATCAATGTCATTCTTGTCATAAAGTTCAGCATGTTCGATTATGGCTAATGCTTCCTCATATTTTTGAGTAGCTACTAGAATGTCTGCTTTCTTTATCATTAATTGAGAAGAGTAAGGAAATTGCTCTAAACCTATTTCTACAGCAGTAAATGCTTCTTTTAGGTTTTCTTTCTCGTCGTAGTACTGAATTATTTTTTCGAAAGAATCCTCATCCAGAAAATAATGAGATTTCCCATTCTTCATGTTTTGATAAGCATTTATAAGCTCATTTATCTCATTTTCGTCGTTCTGAAAAGCGGAGTAACTCATATAAGTACGGGGATTATTTATCTAAGGTAAACTTTTTTTTGTAAAAAAATTTTGTTAATTAAAAAAAAGTGCTAATTTTATCCCAAAATTGGGTCTCTAGTAATTGAATAAGCGCCAGAACAAGAACAAAAACAAGTACAATATTATGAAGAATATTAAACATAGGAAGGTTATTTTAGCACTATTGCTAGTAATGGTTTTTGATGCCTCGATGGCATCTTTTACTGTTAGTGGCGGCCTTTTCTCTGAAGGGTCCAGCGCTAAAAAATATTCTCTTAAATCACTTAATTCATTTTCCAGAAAATCATCTTCATTATCTCTTACCAGAATGAATATGGCTCTTAAAGGAACTGTGACTAAGAATGATAAAGCGGGTAATTTTATCTACGAAACTTCCAATGAATCTTACAACTTTAAATATAAATTTAAAGTAAGTAAATTCAAAACACCTTCTAATACTTTCTAAGCTAAATAAAGAATAAAGAGTTTATATAAAAAAAGCTTCAATCTAATGATTGAAGCTTTTTTTATGGTGCTATTCTGAATGTTATTTCAGATAACCTAATATTTTAAGCATACTTTGTGCAGACTGCTCTTTAGCGTATAACCAATCTATCAGTTTGCCATTTTTATCGTATTCAATAATCACGTGTTTAGGGGATGGTATTAAACAATGCTTGATACCGCCATAACCACTTATCTGATCCTGATATGCTCCGGTATGAAAGAAGCCTACATAAAGAGGTTCCTTATTATCTTCTTCATCCTTTTTATTGTCCGATCTTAATTTTGGTAAGAATACCTCATTAATATGCTCTTCACTATCATAGTAATCGTGACTATCGCAGGTAATACCACCTAACACAACCCTATGGTATTCGTTATCCCATTTATTAATGGGCAACATAAGAAACTTTTCTCCTATACCCCAGGTGTCTGGAAGTGTAGTGATGAACGAAGAATCGATCATGTACCAGCACTCTCTGTCATTCTGTATTTTTTCGCCAATTACACTATATATATGTGCCATGCTTTCGCCAACGGTAAAGCTACCAAACTCGGTAAAGATATTTGGCATGGGTACTTTAGCTTTCTTACAGGCTCTTTTGATATTACCCACTATCTCGTTGATCATAAACTGATAGTCGTATTCAAATCCAAGAGAATGTTTAATAGGAAATCCTCCACCAATATTTATTGAGTCAAGCTCTGGACATATTTTCTTTAACTGACAATAAAGATTAATGATTTTATTCAATTCACTCCAGTAATAAATGTCGTCTTTAATCCCTTTGTTCAGGAATATGTGCAACATCTTTAGCTGAAA
>CANFLJ010000193.1 GCA_947447815.1 Chitinophagaceae bacterium
ATATGGGGTAGCGATACTTACTTTAATGGTAGAAGTATGGATGTATACATTGCTAAACTAAGAAAGTATCTTAGAGACGACACCAAAATTGAAATCGTAAACATTCATGGTAATGGTTTCAGACTGGTTGCACCATAAATACCAATTAGCTGATTTGCTAATTAGCTAAAGACATAAAAAAAGCAGGTTGAAAATTCAACCTGCTTTTTTTATGTCTTTGTATTCAGTATTCAAATAGCTAATTAGCACATCAGCAAATTAGCTATTTAATTATTTTACTTCGATACTATCATTCATATCATTATCTACCAAGATACGACCACAGTTTTCGCAAACGATAATCTTCTTGTGAAGACGTAATTCGCTTTGTCTTTGAGGAGGGATAGAGTTAAAACATCCACCACAAGCATCTCTATCAACAGGTACTACTGACAAACCGTTTCTGTAATTTTTTCTGATACGATCGTAACCGTATAGTAAACGCTCATCGATATGTGTTCTTGCTTCATCACTCAATTTTCTGAAACGGGTTTCTTCAATTTGAGTATCTGCAATAATCTTTTCAAGTTCGCTTTTCTTATGACTTAATACGCCTTCTTTAGTAGCGATTAATTTCTTAGAGTTTTCAAGAATCTTTATTTTCTCAGCAAGCTCTTCGTTTGCATCACGAATGTGTTTTTCGCAAAGTTTGATTTCAAGATTTTGCATTTCTATCTCTTTGGTGATAGCTTCAAACTCTCTGCTGTTCTTTACGTTATCGCTTTGTTTTTCGTACTTCTTTATTAAACCTTCTGCTTCCGTAATTGCTTCTTTCTTGCTGTCGATAAACTCAGTAACACCGTTAATCTCTTCTTCGATTCTGTTCTTACGGCTGAATAAACCAGTGATTTCATCTTCAAGGTCTTTCACTTCCATTGGTAGTTCACCTCTTAGGATTTCGATTTGATCAAGTTTGCTATCAACTTTTTGTAGCTTTACTAATGAAATCAATTTTTCCTGAATCGAAAATTCTTTTGCTGTAGCCATAATCGTATAACTAATTTTATAAATTTATTACCCCCAAACTAATATTCCATCGACTTATGCCTAATGAAAATAAAACACCGGATTGGTGATTATCTTAGTTTTAAGGACGGCAAAAGTAGGGAAATTTGATTGTAAAACCTCTGTTAATATATCTATAGTATACTGTTCGCTTTCCCAATGACCAATATCGGCGATGATTATTTTCTTTTCGGCATCAAAAAATTCATGGTATTTATAGTCGGAACTGATATAAATATCTGCTTTTGCGGCTATTGCCTTCTTGGTTAAGAAACTACCTGCCCCGCCACATAAAGCTACTTTTTGGATAGGTTTGCCCCTTAAAGCGGTATGTTTTATCAGTTTTAGATTGAATTGTTCCTTTAAAAAGGACAAAAACGATCCTTCTTCCATGGGTGCTGTCAGTTCTCCTACCAGACCACTACCAATGGCAGAATAGGTATTCTCCAGACTAATAATATCATAAGCCACCTCCTCGTAAGGGTGACTTTCGAATAAAGCTTTTAACAAACTCTGCTGACAATATTCCGGGAAAATGACTTCTATTTTCACTTCCTGCTCGGTATGTCTTTGATTTTTTTCGCCAACAAATGGATTCGTTTGATCATTTCCTTTGAAGGTGCCTTCTCCATTTACCGCAAAGGAACATTCGCTATATTGACCAATATTTCCTGCACCAGCATCAAAAAGTGCTTGTTTTACTTTCTCTGCATGGGCAGTTGGTACATAGGTATATAGTTTTCTAAGTAAACTATCTTTGGGTAATAATACCGTTCTGTTTATCAACCCCAACTTATCGGCTATTCTTCCATTCACCCCAGTAATTACATTGTCCAGATTGGTATGAATAGCATAAATGGCAATATCATTTTTAATGGCAGCTATCACTGCTTTTTCTACATAATTTCTACCGGTAAGCTTTTTTAAACCACCAAATATCAAAGGATGATGTGCTACTATCAGGTTGCAATTACGGTCAATTGCTTCCTGAATGGTAGCCTCGGTTACATCCAGCGTACAGATAATTCCGGAGCATTCCCAATGGTCATTTCCGGTTAGTAATCCACAGTTATCGTAAGACTCCTGAAGGGAGGGTGGCGCTATTTGTTCTAACAGTTGAATAATATTTCCTACTTTCATATGCTTTAAAGTGATGCTAAACTAATAATTGTAATGCTAAACGAAGGATTTTTTATTTATAACGGCAAGTTTATTTCCAGCGATGATGCCATAATTTCCCCCAATAACAGGTCTTTTAGATACGGCGATGGCTTTTTTGAAACCATGCTATGGATAAAGGGTGAGATTAATTTCTGGGAGTATCATAAAGATAGAATCAATGATTCCATCACTGCCTTAGGTTTTGATAAAGCCAACAATTTCAGTACCGACAACCTTATTTTTCTTATTAATAAGCTGGTACATAAAAATAAAATTAGTAATGCGGCAAGAATCAGGATTAGTTTTTTCAGGGGCGATGGGGGCTTGTATGATGCAGCCAATAACCACATCCATTTTATCATTCAGTGCTGGACTATACAATCTACTTTCCATTTATACAAAGTAAATGGTCTGGACCTGGGCATTTTCACAGATGGCATAAAGGTAAGTGATCGTTTTTCCCGTATTAAAAGCAATAGTGCTTTACCTTATGTAATGGCAGCTATGTGGGCTAAAGAAAATAAGCACAACGATGCTATCCTGCTCAATCAGAATGGAAGAATTGCGGATACCACTATTGCTAATGTATTTATAGTTAATAAAAAGGAACAAATCCTTACCCCTGCTTTGTCGGAAGGCTGCGTAAATGGCATATTAAGAAGGGTTATTATAGAGCAATCGGGCAGGGAGGTAATAGAAACGGAGATTACCGCTGACGATGTATTATATGCTAAAGAACTGTTTCTGACCAATGCTATAAAGGGAATAATGTGGGTACATACTTTACAGGATAAAAAGTATGAGCAAAAGATTAGTCAGGATATTTATCACCTACTTCATCTAAATAAGTATAAATAGAAAAAGGCACTCAAATGAGTGCCTTTTTCTATTATTTTATTCCTAAGCTATCCAGTTCTCTGGGATTAACTGAAGGAATTCCTTTTTTATTTTCTATCTTATTTACTATCAGATTTCCTACTGATAATGCTTGTTCTTCTGTTTTAAAACCTTGGTTTCCTGGTCTGCCTGGTATATTATCCTGATGAATTAAAATGGAATCATTTATCAGTACATCATATCCCCAGCCAGAAGGAGTTTGAAATGATTGAGCTTTTACGGTATGTCCTTTAATAGCTTTTTTGTCTTCGCTGCATTTTGAAAATAAAAACACAGATAAGGAAACTATAAAAAGGATTACTATCCAGTATTGCTTAATCATTGCTATCATAGGTCATATCTGGTAATAATTCTTCTGTATTATTAAAGAAACTACCACTGGCAGATCCTAAAGCTACAAAACTTCTTCCAGCAACAGTGAAGCCTATTGCACCACTTCTTAAGTTTCTTTCAAATGGAGTTTTACGAGTCCATGAATCCGCTTTTACGTCGTATTTCCAGGTTTTAGCAGTGTATCCACCATTTTCACCGGTAGATAAATAAGCGTAATCTCCTAATACAAATACTACTGCATTTGCTCTTACGATATCGGTATAATCATCATCATAATTATCGGTGCTGGTATTACTGATATTTCTCTTTGGAGACCAGCTATCCTTACTAGGGTTGTAGCACCAGATATCATTCAAACTATTACCATTGTTGGTTCCTGTAAATACATAAGCCACACTGTCATGATAAGCAAATGCTACTGCAGCTTCGCGACCAGAGCCTGCCATAGATGTTTTTTGAGCCCATGTATTGGTGTTTGGATTGTAAGCCCAAAGATCATTCAGATCCCTGTTGCTTTTTCCACCAGTGATATAACCAATATTGTTAATGGTAAATGCAGCAGCATCGAATCTTGCGCCACTTCCTTTAATAGTAGTATTCTCGTCAGGCAAATCTGCTTTTCTGCTCCAGTAATTAGTTGTAGGGTCATATTGCCAGGTATCCTGCAAACGATATTGACCATCAAAACCAGTAGTAACATATCCAAGACCATAAGCTACAAACGCTACAGCTGAACTTCTTACTGCTGCAGTGTCATTATTAGCCATGTCTACCATATTGCTACATTGTTTCCAAGCTCCATATCCATTGTTGGCAGTAGGATCAAAAACAAATAAATCATTACCTCTACCGTAGTTGTAGAATTTTTTGTTTACACCAGGGAAATCAGAAGCATAATTATCAAAACCGGTTCCAACATATACTTTGCTACCAATTACAAAACTTACTGCTTCGCTTCTGCCAGAAAAATCTGCATCAGATCTTTTTATCCAGTTACCACTGGTATCGGTGGTAGGGCTGGTGCTCTGAGAACAAGATGCTACTAATAAAGCAATGCTTGCAGGAAGGAAAAAGAAATACTTGAAATACTTCATTGAACTAATTTTTTTAGATTAAATAATCAAATAGCTACGACATGTATCCATTTAATTGAGCGCAAACATAAAAATATTAACTGCTAAGATTTTGCAAATTATCATAACCTATAGAAAATAGGCTAAAAAACATAGGTTTATCC
>CANFLJ010000194.1 GCA_947447815.1 Chitinophagaceae bacterium
CCTTTGATGATGATAAATTCTTTACCAAACACTTCGGTAGCATTGTAAATCATGGAAAGGAAACCACGACCTTGTTTGCTATAACAAACAGAGAAATTATATATGCGCTCTTGCAACTGATTGTTGGGAAATAATTGATGTTTTAGTTTATCCATCTGTGCAGCAGTATCGATAAACTTCCTCTTCTGCGATTTGAACAACTTCTTTTCAAGCTGTATTAATCTATCAGTATGTTTCTTTTTTAATGCTTCTACATGTTGTGATAAAGAAGAATCCTGAGCACTTGTTTTTTGGATCAATGCATTGTAAAAATCTTCTATTTCTATCAGCTCAGTCTGTAAGGTATAATCGTCTTTTGCATGAGCCTTTACATAATTATTCAGTAAAGCATCTAATGGTTGAAATATATCAACAAGTCCAATCTCTAATCGGCTCATCAGCTCTTCCTGATGTTGATAATACACCATAAAAGAATTACGCAATAAAAGCTGCGGGAAGAATACATTTGCTTCGGCAAAAACAGACTTAAGTTCCAGCCAGTAAGCAAGTTCACCTCCACCACCTATATAAGCAATATTGGGTAAGATAGTTTCCTGCAATAATCCTCTTGTAATTACATTTGGACTAAAACGTTCAGGAAATGAATTTACATGCAACAAAAGTTCTTCTTGTGTAAAATGTAAGTTCGTATTATGTACCTTAAAAGTAGCTGGCTTATCTGCATGTTGAACGACTTCTATTCTATCTCTTTTATCATCTGTAAGATAGAACAGATTAATTTCTCTGCCATTTGCCTGTACCTTATAGTGCTGCTCCAATACTTCCTTTGCAGGTTGCAATGCAGCAAGAGAAAACTGTTCTTTTATTTCTTTTTCGATAATAGGAATGAAGGCCCTTTTATAAGCAGTATTATCAGGGTTTACTACCACTAATCCATGCTCGGCAAACAAGTGATTTACCAGCATAAAAGTTGCTTCAGCAATGGTAGAACATTTCTGATATGATTTTAGAAAAATCTGCCTAAGCTCATCTCCAAAAGGATATACTCCCAACTGGCCATAAATTTTTTCAATAATCTGAATCAGCGACTCATCCACCCTCATCCTTCCTACAGCACCGGTTTGTGTGGTGTTCCAGACAATCTTTTCTTCCTTTACATATATATGATTCAACTCGTCCAGATCGGCATCTTCACTACCAATATAATATACCGGAACGAAGTGATTATCTGGAAACTTTTCATTCAGTTCATCTGCCATTTTAATGGCATAAACAATCTTGTATATAAAGTATAGAGGACCTGTAAAAATATTGGGTTGGTGCGCTGTGGTAACGGTAAATACATGTTCCTGCTTTAGCAGTTCAATATTATCTTTCTGTTTATGGGAAACTGCAATTGAATCGTAATTATATTGCAATTGTTGCACCAGCAAAGTTCTGTTTATAGGAAACTGCTTTCTATCTTCAATAGCCTTTTTTATACCATCCAAAGAAGGAGTATATTGATACAAACCATTCAGATTAGCTGATTCATTTAAATAATCAACTACCAGCTTGCTAAAGTAGCCTGTTTTATCGAAAGAAAGATGTTGTTTAGTCACTTTGAATATTAATGCTATATGCGAATATTATGCTACTACTTCCCCTTCCAGATCGTAGTCGTAAGCCTTGGTAATTTTCACCATTACAAAATCGCCGGGATGGAGTTTTTTAGTAGAATGTACTACCACTTCATTATCCACTTCCACACTATCAAACTCTGTTCTACCAAGGTATCTTCCAGCTTCTTTTTTGTCAATAATAACTTTGAATATTTTACCTATTTTACCTTCGTTAATCTCCAGACTTATTTCCTGTTGCACTTCCATAATCTCCTGTGCCCTTCTCTCCTTTTCCTCGGCGGGAATATTATCTTCTACATCGTAAGCGGAGGTATTTTCTTCGTGGCTATAAGTAAAAATCCCTACCCTATCAAAACGATGCTTCTGCAGAAATCTCTTGAGATCTTCCACATCTTCCAAAGTCTCGCCAGGAAAGCCTGTAATTAAAGTAGTACGAAGACATATTCCTGGAACTTTGGCACGGATATCGCTTATCAGTTGATCCATATCTTCCTGTGTAATCTGTCTTTTCATTGCTGCCAGCATATTATTGCTTGCATGCTGCAATGGCATATCCAGATAGTTGCAGATATTATCGCGCTCCTTCATTACCTCCAGAATTTCCAAAGGGAATTTAGAGGGATATGCGTAATGCAATCTTATCCATTCTATCCCTTTCACATCGGCAAGTGCATGTAATAATTTTGGCAATGCTCTTGTTTTGTAAAGATCAAGGCCATAATATGTAAGTTCCTGTGCTATCAGCATTATTTCCTTTACACCCTTCTTCACCAATCCTTCGGCTTCAGCAACCAGGTCTTCAATAGAACGACTTACATGTTGTCCGCGCATTAGCGGAATAGCACAAAAAGAACAGGTACGGTTGCAGCCTTCACTTATTTTTAAATAAGCATAATGTTTTGGCGTGGCCAATAATCGTTCTCCCAGTAAATCTTTTTTGTAATCAGCATTAAACTGCTGTAGCATTAATGGCAATTCCAGCGTTCCAAACCAAGCATCGACTTCCGGAATTTCATTCATCAGATCGTTACGATATCGCTCGCTAAGGCAGCCTGTAACATATACCTTATCCAGCTTACCTTTCTTCTTCATAGCTACCTGCTCCAGAATTGTGTTTACGCTTTCCTCTTTTGCTTTATCTATAAAGCCGCAGGTATTTACCACCACTATATTGTGGTCGTTTTTTTTGTTCTCATGAACTACGTCAATTTCATTAGCCTGAAGCTGTCCACTAAGCACTTCGCTATCCACTAAATTCTTACTACAACCCAGTGTTATAATATTGACTTTGTCCTGATGTAATTTTTTTGATCTCATAAAAGGCTGCAAAAGTAACCTTTAGGGTGGTAATTGGCTATAATTTATAAATAAGTAAAATCAAATGACAAATAATTTACATGATATAATAATCTGCCTTAACTTAGTAGCCCTAAATGGTATCCAAAATGAGAAAGATAGGATTATTAATTGGTGGCGGTGAATGCCCAGGTGTAAATAGTATCATTAAAAGTATAGTGCCTAAATGTCTTGAGCACGGAATAGAAGTATATGGCTTTAAAAATGGGTGGGAAGGCGTACTGAACGGTTCAGTTAGAAAATTAACTACCGACGAACTGGATGAAGCCCACGTATTAGGTGCACCAATTATTGGTTCTTCCAGAGTCAATATCTTGCATCACGAAGATGCTTTTTCAAGATGTAAAGCAGTTATTGATCAAAATGAATTAGAGGCACTAATTGTAGTAGGAGGAGATGATACATTGGGTGTAGCTGATTTCTTTCAAAGAAAAGGTGTAAATGTTGTAGGTATCCCTAAAACAATTGACAATGATCTTTCTGGAACAGAATATTCCTTTGGTTTTGATACCGCAGCCAATGTAGCAACAGAAGCAATAGATAGATTACATACCAATTCGAAACACAATTCAAGATGTTTTGTAGTAGAAGTTATGGGAAGAAATACTGGATGGATAGCTTTACAGGCAGGTTTAGCTGCAGGAGCTCATGTGGTATTGATACCAGAATTCCCTAAAACACTGGATGAAATAGCTTCTATTATAGAGGAGAGAAGACAAAATGGTAAATTCTATACCATTGTATGTGTAGCCGAAGGTTTTGATCTGGAAGAAATGAGAATAGATTACAACACATTAGAAAAAGATGATTATGGTAATGTGAGAATGGAGCAAAAGCATATTGCATCTACCCTTGCAAAATTACTGGAAGCAAAAACAGGCATCCCAACCAGATTCTCTGTTTTAGGGCATGTAATAAGAGGCGGCATCCCTACTGCATTTGACAGAGTAATTGGTAGCAAATTCGGATCGAAAGCTGTAGAATTAATAGTAGAAAAACAATATGGATATATGGTTGCACTTCAAGGAAGCGAAATTGTACCGGTAGATCTGGAAAAAGCAATTGTAAGAAAAAAAGTAGACGAAGTATTCTATCATGCAGCCGGGTATCATAGCTATCAGTACTAGGAGATACCAATTTGACAATATAATAATTAGCCAATGTGCTAATGAATACAATCGAATAACTAAATAAAAAAACATCAGGATTAACCATGTTAATCCTGATGGTTTTTTATTTAAGCTACACAGGTAAAATAAAACTCTTTTACCTTCACCGCCTAAACAGGACAATATGAAATATAAATTACTATTAATTACAACATTCATACTTACAAGTTTCGCTAATACCTTATTAGCACAAAATAAGAAACCTGCCTCACAAAATTCTAATGTTGTAGTTGCCAGTAATGATAAACTAGCCCGACCTAAATTAGTAGTTGGTATTGTGATAGATCAGATGCGATGGGACTATTTGTATCGTTTTTACGATTTGTACAAAACTGGAGGATTTAAACGATTGATGAACAAAGGATATAGTTGCGACAATACTATGGTGCCCTACCTTCCTACCGTAACGGCTTGTGGCCATACTTGTGTATATACAGGAAGTGTGCCTGCAATACATGGCATTACAGGGAATAACTGGTTTGATAATAAGACACAGAAATCAGTATATTGTAC
>CANFLJ010000195.1 GCA_947447815.1 Chitinophagaceae bacterium
CAAACTGGCATAAGCATGAAGAATATGAAATCATTGTAATTACGGAAGGTTTTGGCACCATCATGCTAGGTGATTATATTGGAGAATATAATGAAGGAGATGTATTTTATATTGCCAGCAATTTACCACATTGGTTTAGAAAAAATAATTCTAAAATGAAAGGCATAGCAGTGGTAGCTCAGTTTAGAATAGATATTTTTGGTATCAGCTTTTTAAACAGCCCTGAATTAAGGACAATTAAAAATTTGATAGTAAAAGACAAAGGTTTCAGATTAACCAATAAAACAAAAAAAACAATTGGCAACAGACTAATTAATCTGGAACACACCAAAGGATACAAGAGAATGGAAATCCTGCTAGATATACTTTATCAGATAAGTATTACTAAAGATTATGATATATGTTCTACAAATTTCGAATCCAATACTAAGAACTTAAATCCAGCAATTGAAAAAATTATCGACTATTCTTTCAAGCACTATCTGGAACAAATAGTATTAAAAGAGGTAGCCGATATTGCAGAAATGAGCATCCCAACATTCTGTCGTTTTTTTAAGAAAAACATCAAGAAAACATACTTTGAATTTTTACAGGAGCTTCGAATAAATCATGCCTGTAAACTGCTGAAAGAAGAGTATAAACCAATAATAGAAATATGCTACGAGAGTGGATACAATAGCTGGGCTCACTTCAGTAAACAATTTAAACAAATTACTAAAAGAACTCCTTCGGCATACAGAAAAGAGTTTGCTGAAGAATAGTTGCTAAAAAAATACTATTTAGTTATTCTAAACCAATCAATATCTGCATATCCTCCTATCTTATCACCATAGTTACTTTTGCAAAACAATCCTACTTTAGCTCCAACCCATTTATCCGGCAAAGATTTAAAAGCTGTTCCAATTTCAATAAAGTCTAGTCCATTTTCACTAAAACTAAATTTACACATTGCATCGGGTGCTGTTACATTCACTTTCAAATAAGCCTCAGATCCAGCAATAACTTTTTCTTCTATCACTTTTTCTGTGCCTCCTTTTAATGCATCCTTACATACTATCATAGCAACTGAATAACCATTTTCATTTTTCTGAATAGAGAGATATGCATAATCGTTTCCCATAATCAATAAGCCTACTTTTTTATTCTGCCAAACTTCATTATCTACTTGTAACTTAACTTTTGTAGTAGCACTATAGTCAGGTGCAGGAAACTTTTGGAGTAACAGATTGGAGGATGGCCATAAATTAACCGCATCCTTTGGCTGTGGATACGTAAATAATCTTAGGAAGCCTCTACCTTTTAATAAAGAATACCATTGTATTTTTTCATTCGCGTGCCATTGCCACTGAGTCCCTAAAGAATCTGAATTAAATTCATCAGAAACCGGCAACACTGAGATAGGATACTGTTTACCTACATTTGGTTTTTTATAAACCATAACAGGTTCTCCTTTCCCATCCCCATTTTTATCAACACCAATTACAGGCCAATCATTTTTCCAGGTCATAGGTTGTAAGTGAACGATTCGTCCATAAGCACCTTTATCCTGAAAATGTAGAAACCAATGCTCCCCGGTTTTGGTGTCTACCCAAGCTCCTTGATGAGGGCCATTTACTGAGGTAGCACCTTGATCCATTACAATCTTTTCTTCGTAAGGTCCATAAATATTTTTAGATCTTAATATTAATTGCCATCCAGTTGGCACCCCTCCTGCAGGAGCAAATATGTAATAGTATCCATTACGTTTATACACTTTGGGACCCTCGATTGTAGGATGGTGATCGTGTCCATCAAATACATGTTTGCCTTCATCCAACACCGACATTCCATCAGTGTTCATTTTAAATACTGTCAACAGACTATTCACACCTGCTCTACTGGCTGCCCACGCAATAGTTAAATAAGCTTTGCCATCTTCATCCCAGAAAGGGGTAGGATCTATAATTCCTTTACCTGGCAACACCAATGTTGGCTTGCTCCAAGCAGCAGCAGGATCTTTTGCTGTAATAACATAAATACCAAAATCGGGATCTGGAT
Source organism: Chitinophagaceae bacterium (assembly GCA_947447815.1). Classification (GTDB taxonomy): domain Bacteria; phylum Bacteroidota; class Bacteroidia; order Chitinophagales; family Chitinophagaceae; genus CANFLJ01. The sequence continues at coordinate 2,038 of CANFLJ010000195.1, forward strand.
AATAAATATAAAAAAAACCATTATGAAAACGGATACAAGGCGCCCATACTCCTTTTCCATGCTGTGGTTGATCATATACTTCTGCTGGTATTTGTCTAGGCAATGCATAGGTTAGTATCTTCCAGTTTACAAGATCATTGGAATGTAAAATGGGTAATCCTGGTGAGCAATTAAAACTTGATGCTACCAGATAATAATCATCTCCAACTCTGATAGCATCAGGATCTGAATAATCAAGATATAGTATTGGATTTTTATAGGTTCCATCTCCATTATCAGCTACCCATACATCAGTAGTTTTTTGTGCATTTACTCCTACAGCAGAAACTATAAATACAATAATGATAAAAAACAACTTAGTTCTCATGATTTATAACATTAATACGTCTAAAAATATAATAGTTAAGATTAAGCAAATGAAGCACCCTCTTCTATGTTTACTGTATATGAAAGCAGGCTTTTATTAAAGGCTTTTTGATAGGCTAGACCGACTCTATTTAAAACAGCATCAACGTCATTACTTTTAATTAGATTAATAGTACATCCACCAAAGCCACCTCCCATCATTCTGGCACCAAGAATTGCTGAATCATCTCTTACTTCATTCACCAGAAAATCAAGTTCAGGACAACTCACTTCGTACAATTCACTAAGGCCATCATGCGTCGCGTACATCTTTTTGCCAAATGCTTCTATTCTATTTTGCTGTAAATCAATACAAGCCTTTTGTACTCTTTCTATTTCTGTAATTACGTACAAACAACGTTTATAGACTGCTGATTCAACATCAACCATTTCATTGAGCATTTCATATGTAGCATCTCTAAGTTTTTGCACCGCAGGATATTTTTTTTGAATGGCAGCTATTCCTTCTTCGCATTGAAGTCTTCGGGTATTATATTCCGATGATGCAAGTGAATGTTTCACTCCTGTATCCATTAATACTATACTTACATCAGTCATATTCAATGGGAAATATTCATAGTCAAGCGATCTGCAATCTAGTTTTACAACATGGTTCTTCTTACCAAATATGCTAGCAAACTGATCCATTAAACCACATTTAACGCCAGCAAATTCATGTTCTGCTCTTTGAGAAAATTGTACAAGTTCCATTTTAGTATACCCAAGATTATACAATTCATTAATAGCAAATGCTACCGAACATTCTACAGCAGCGGAAGAAGAGAGACCAGCACCCAATGGAACATCTCCAAACATAACCAGGTTAAATCCATTGATATTACCACCAGCCTTTAGTATTTGTGCTACCACACCTGTTATATAAGTAGCCCAAGATTTTATAGGCACCAGTGAATGTAAATCTGTAGAATAGGAAGTTTTAAAATCCATTGAATACAATCGTACTTCCTGATCTTTCCTTTTGCCAACAGCAATATATATAGCTTTATTAATAGCAGCAGGCAAAACAAACCCATCATTATAATCGGTATGTTCTCCTATCAGGTTTATTCTTCCTGGAGCCCTAACGACTACATCAGGTTTATTGCTGAAAAGCTGTTCATATTTTTCTTTTAACTCGTTAATCATATTTAGATATTTTAAAGGTTAATAGGTGCATTTACCGTTTCACTAGCATCTACAAACACTCATTAATCGTATTTATTTAGGTAAAAAATAATACAATTTTAGCAAGTTTACAAAATCTTTTGAAAGTAATTTTGGTAATCCAAGAGAGTAATTAAAGCTTGAGGCCAACATATCATTATTATCTCCATCATCCGCTATACAATGAGCAGTGATTGATTTTGAGAATGATTTTACAACCAACATTAATAGGACTAGTGAATATATATATTCTATAGAAAATATAGGCATAAATTGATGATTAAAAATTGTTTATATATTTCAACAGCCATATTTTGTATTCTGATTATTCATTCAAATAAGTATAACTAAATCTACCAGAGTTGATGAACCTCACTTCTAATGTAATGGTCATATACATCCTGTACCCCTTTAAGTTGAGCTTCAGAAAGTATAGGCTCATTAAAGGTGAGCAAATTACTTAGTACCTGTTCCTTACGCGAAGCGCCAGGTATGACACTACTTACAGCATTATTCATCAAAACCCATCTCAATGCTATAGTTGCAAGATTAGGTTGTTCTGGGAAGATTACTTTTAATGCTTCTACAGCTGCTAATCCTTTCTCATATTGAATCCCTGAAAAAGTTTCTCCTTTATCAAAGGCGGTCCCTTCTCTATTAAAGTTTCGATGATCTCCTTCCGAAAAGGAAGTTGCTTTACTATAAGTACCAGTCAATAACCCACTTGCAAGAGGCACTCTTACAATAACACCTATATTTTTTTTGATCGCTTCATTGAAAAACAATTCAGCAGGACGCTGACGAAACATATTGTATATAATCTGAACAGTAGCAACATTCGGAAATTCAATTGCCTTTAAAGCTTGTTCTACCTTCTCTACACTTACCCCAAGGTTTTGAATCTTACCCTCCTCTTTAAGTCTATCAAACATTTCGAATATTTCCGGACGATAGTACACCTCATTAGGCGGACAATGTAATTGAATCAAATCGATTGTTTCCAGCTGCATCCTCCTAAGACTATCCTCTACAAATTTCCTTAATGC
>CANFLJ010000196.1 GCA_947447815.1 Chitinophagaceae bacterium
TTACCAGACTTTCAGTGTCATCGTCTATTACTTTATATGCAAAAAAGTTAGCCCTTTCTTTAATGTCATTATAGCTTTTGCCCATCAATCTCTTAGCACTAAAAATAGTGCGTTGAGGATCTGTTTCCAAGTGTTTGCGAGCCTCTTCTCCTACAATTGCATTGCCAAGTTCATCAAAGTATACAATACTCGGTACCAGGCTGGAGGAATCATGCTCTTTCAATGCTATCGGTTGTTTAGTCTCAGGATGAATCATCGCAATAAGACTATTCGTAGTGCCTAAATCAATTCCTACAATAATCTCCTCTTTCTGCAAACTACCAGTTGCTATATTAATCGCTATTTTAGCCATATGTTTCTGTGTAAAGTGCGCAAATGTAACTCAGTATGGCTTTTCTGCATTACGAAATGAGCAATATCATGGTTATATCAATAACTAACCCGATAATTAATTATCGGATATTTCAGTTATTAATACACATTTTTTCCATAGTCATTATTTCATGTATCCTATTGTTTACTTTCGCAGCATGAGTGAAATAACCGCCAAGACTGCACAAGAACTTCGCCTTACAGAAGAAGAATTTCAACTAATTGTCGATAAACTTGGACGTACCCCAAATTTTACAGAATTATGCGCTTTTAGTGGCATGTGGAGCGAACATTGTAGCTATAAAAACTCAATCAAGTGGCTCAAAACCTTACCGCGAAGTGGTGGAAGAATGCTGGTGGAAGCAGGAGAGGAGAATGCCGGATTAATGGATATCGGCAACAACTATGGGGTTGTATTTAAAATAGAAAGTCATAATCACCCTTCCGCTATCGAGCCTTTTCAAGGGGCCGCTACTGGGGTAGGTGGTATTCAAAGAGATATTTTTACCATGGGTGCTCGTCCAATAGCGTCCCTGAATAGTCTTCGTTTTGGTAATATTGATGATAGCAAAACGCAGCGTATTCTGTCTGGCGTGGTGCATGGAATTGGCCATTATGGCAACTGTTTCGGCGTGCCTACAGTGGGCGGCGAAGTATATTTCGAAGATAGCTATCATACCAATCCGCTGGTAAATGCCATGAGCGTTGGTATAGTTAAAATTGGCGATACCGTTTCTGCTACCGCATTAGGCGAAGGGAATCCTGTTTTCTATGTGGGTAGTGCTACTGGTAAAGATGGTATTGGTGGAGCTAGTTTTGCCAGTGCCAACATTACCGCCGAAAGTACCGAAGAACTGCCTGCTGTTCAGGTAGGTGATCCTTTCCAGGAAAAGAAATTACTCGAAGCCTGTCTCGAAGTTATTCAGACGGGTGCTATAGTGGGTATGCAGGATATGGGTGCTGCAGGTATCATTTGCTCTACTGCCGAAATGAGTGCCAAAGGGGGAGTAGGTATGCATATCGATTTGGATAAAGTGCCTACCCGTCAACAGAATATGAAAGCATGGGAACTCCTGCTTAGCGAAAGTCAGGAGCGTATGCTCATGGTAGTGGAAAAAGGTAGAGAAGCAGAAGTACTTAAAGTATTCGATAAATGGGATTTAAGCTGTAGCGAAGTCGGTCATGTTACCCTCGATGGTATCCTTTCTTTCTATATGAATGGCGCGCTCCAAGCTGCGCTTCCTGCGCAGGAACTGGTATTGGGCGGCGGAGCTCCACAGTACGATAGACCTTACACCGAGCCTGAATACTTACAGAAAATTGCCGCTTTTGATATTAATACTATCCCCGATATCAATGGTAATGAGGAATTGTTTACAGTAGCTAAACAGATTATCCAATTACCCAATATTGCTTCCAAACGCTGGGTGTATACGCAGTACGATAGTATGGTGGGTACGGGCAATGTAGGCACCAACAATCCTAGCGATGCCAGCGTAGTATTGGTAAAAGAAACGGGTAAAGCATTAGCCATTACTACCGATTGTAATAGTCGTTATGTATTTGCCGATCCTTACAAAGGGGCTCAGATAGCTGTTGCCGAAGCGGCTCGCAATATTGTTTGTAGTGGTGGCGAACCTATTGGTATTACCAACTGCCTCAATTTTGGAAATCCTTATCAGCCCGAAGTGTATTATCAGTTTGTACAAGCCATCAAAGGCATGGGCGATGCTTGTCGCAAATTCAATACGCCCGTTACAGGTGGCAATGTTAGTTTCTACAATCAGCATCCCGAGGGAGCTGTTTATCCTACCCCTACTATTGGTATGGTGGGTATTGTCGATAATATGGAGCATGTTACTACCATCGGTTTTACCGAGGATAGCAACTATATTATCCTTTTAGGTAAACAAATTTTAAATGATATAGGCTCTTCCGAATATATTCATAAAATAAAAGGAGTAGAATATTCCAATGCGCCATATTTTGATCTGGAAGAAGAATTAGCACTGCACAATCTGATTGCTAAAGTTATTAAAGAGAATTTATTAGTCAGTGCTCACGATGTTAGCGAAGGCGGTATCATGGTTACCTTGCTCGAAAGCGCCTTTGTAAATGATATAGGTATTTCTATTATTCCTTTCGACGTAGTGCACGAAAATTACTACGAAGAAACCGGTTCCACCGAGGAAATATTAGGTGATAATGTTGCAGCAGGAATGAGGCAGGATTCTTTCTGGTTTGGTGAGTCACAAGGACGGGTAATCGTTAGTGTTAATTCCGATAATTTAAATTCATTATTAGCATTAGTCGAAGAGTCAGGTATTCAGTATTGTCTCTTAGGATTTGCCAATCAAGCCAAAACCATAGATGTAAACAAATCGGATTGGGGCACCATAGCTGAATGGAAAGAATTGTACAACACAGCAATTGAAAAGAGAATAATCAAATAATTTAATTGTTTAGAGTAAAAGAAGAAGGCTAATTATAATGGAGAGTGAATTATAATTAGCCTTTTTTCTTTTGAAACGTATTCATTATCAAATTATCAAATTAGCAAATTATCACATTAGGTTTTTGGGCGCATCCCTTGCAGGGTCGGGCTATCCACTGTATCTTTTTTTGCGCCTTATTTGGCTCCATTTTAAAATGGAACTTAGGCGCAAAAAAAGGATGCCGTTCCTATCCCTTGCGCTCGCTCATACCATACAAAGCTTCAGTATTGTTCAACCAATATCTATGATGGTTCATATCCTGTCTAATAGATGAATTTTTATAAAGTATCAGTATAGTACAGCAAGTATGCATACTGACTTAAAGAATTCATTATTGAAAGTTAAACGTTATCGTAAATCTTGCAAGTATTACCGTCAATAGGCTGGACACTATCCTACATCTTGCTTATTTTATCGTAAATAAGTTGAATATTATCGTTCATCTTGCATGTGTTATCATCAATAAGTTGAACATTATCATTCATCTAGCTCGTGCTATACATAATACGTTGAACATTATCGTTCATCTTGCATCTGTTATCGTCAATAAGTCGAACACGCGTGCACTTTGCTTGTGTTATCGTCAATATATTGAACATTATCATTCATCTAGCTCTTGCTACACTTAATAAGTCGAACATTATCGTGCATTGTGATATTAATTTTCAATACATTTTAATGCAGAATGATAACCCTGAATAGGGTTAAACATTAATAGCCCGTGGTTCAAGACAACGGGTTAAAATAACCCATAACCCTTACATCGACCCCAATGGGGTCGAACATTCTTTTCCCTTAATATTTGTTATACATCTATTACACTTTATGTTTGCAGCATGTTACAACCAATTCAGGAATTCGCCGAAGGCAAAGTATTATTAATAGATAAACCTATAGACTGGACCTCCTTCGATGTTGTTGCTAAAATAAGAGGATTGATTAGAATTCCCAAAGTAGGGCATGCCGGTACCCTCGATCCTTTAGCTACTGGTCTGTTGATAATCTGTACCGGAAAGTATACCAAAAAGATCAATGAGTATATGAACATGGAAAAGGAATATACTGGTTCCTTCACCATGGGCGCTACTACTCCTACATATGATCTAGAATCAGAACCAGAAAACTTTAAACCATACGATCATCTGACTATTGAAACTATAAATGCGCTTATTAAAGAAAAGTTTCTGGGGGAATTAAAACAGATACCACCCATGTTCTCAGCTATTAAAAAAGATGGTCAGCCATTGTATTTAGCAGCCAGAAAAGGAATAATGCTGGAAGTAGAACCAAGGAATATTAATATCATTGAATTTGAGATCACTAATATGGAACTTCCGTTAGTTAATTTCCGAATAGTTTGTACTACTGGTACCTATATAAGAAGTATAGCACAGGATATAGGACAAGCACTAGGATGTGGAGCGTATCTAAGTAGTTTATGCAGAACAAGAATTGGTACATTTCTTAATGCAGACGCTATATCAGTAAAAGCATTTGAGGAAGATATAATGAATAGGAGAGCCGCAGCAAAGCAAAATGCATCTGAGTAATACTTATTTGTTCAGTAATTTGATAGATGATATTGTAATGGAAACCAGTACTTTTCTGATGTGTAGAAAAATAATTTTCAAAAAAGACAATCTTTTTTTGCTGGTTTAAAATAGGCTCCTATATTTGCACTCCCAAAGCGGGAAAAAGGGAGTTTAGCTCAGCTGGTTTAGAGCATCTGCCTTACAAGCAGAGGGTCGGCGGTTCGAACCCGTCAACTCCCACAA
>CANFLJ010000197.1 GCA_947447815.1 Chitinophagaceae bacterium
TCTGGCATTAAAACCCCTTTCAATTATACTGCTCCAGGATATTATTATCGTCACAATGAGGATGGTTCTTTTTCCGATGGATCGGGCTGCAGCAATGAAACTGCTTCGGAAAGACCTATGATGCGAAAGTTTATGATAGAGTCATTAGTTTACTGGGCAAAGGAATATCATATAGATGGATTTAGATTTGATTTGATGGGGTTGCATGACATAGAAACGATGAATCAGATTAGTGACACATTACATAAAATAGACCCTACTATTTTTATATATGGCGAAGGATGGACAGGAGGCAGCAGCCCATTGCCCGAAGATAAAAGAGCGATTAAAAAGTCGACTTATAAACTACATAATATAGCTGCATTCAGCGATGATATAAGAGATGCATTGCGAGGTGCACATGACAATGATTCGGGTAAAGGTTTTGTAAGTGCAAATCCATGGTTGAAGGAGAGTGTTAAGTTTGGGATTGTAGCGTCTACACAGCATCCTCAGATTAATTATAGTCATGTACATTATTCTCATGAACCCTGGGCTGCCGAACCTTTTCAGACCATCAACTATGTATCCTGTCATGATGACAATACGCTGATAGATAAACTACGAAAATCAAACTGGGAGGCTACGGAAGCCGATTTGATAAAGATGGATAAATTGAGCCAGTCCATTGTACTTACCTCGCAGGGGGTGGTATTCTTACATTCCGGTGCCGAGATGTTGCGAACCAAACAGGGGATTGCCAATAGTTATAATCTGCCCGATTCTATCAATGAAATAGACTGGAGCCGAAAGACGAAGTACAGAGGCGTTTTTGATTATTACCAATCCATGATTGCTTTACGTAAAAATCATCCTGCCTTTAGAATGCCTACTACTAAAATGATTCAGGAACACCTACGATTTATAGATCATGAAGATCCATTCTTGCTGGCTTATACCATTTCTGATCATGCCAATGGGGATAGCTGGAAAGATATTCTGCTGATTTTTAATGGGGAGAATAAAGAGAAAGATATGCAACTACCCGAAGGTAACTGGACTGTAGCTTTGGATGGGGAGAAGGTTAATGAATCAGGCATAAAGCAGGTATCTGCTATTATAAAAGTTCCTGCTATCAGTGCCTTGGTTTTATTTAAAAAGTAAGAAGTACTTCTTTTTAATAAAAAAGCGGCAGTCTTTTAGGACTGCCGCTTTTTATTTGTATTTAGTGGTATAATTATTGAGGGGTTACTTCTACTATCGGTGATGCAGTGTTGCATCCTTTAGTATTAAAAGATAAGGTAGTTACATTTTGAGGTACATGACTTGGCATATTTTCAAATACAGCTACTCCGGTTACTCTTGGTTGTATGTAAATAGTTTCGCCACTAATGGTAATTTCCATTGTATCGCCATTTTGTAGACAAGTTGCATCTACAGGCATGGAAAAATATAGGTGACCAGCAGCATTTTTGTCTTTATCACTAGACACGTCAAATCCTCCTTTCTGACCATCATTGATAGACACATTTATTGTTGAGGAACTATTATTTTTAGGTAAAGGCAAAATGTCCCCTTTGGTAGAAGGGAAACCAGATTCTGCAATCAATTCTTCATCACCATTACACACCACATTGATGTATTTTGCAACTAGTTTATAATTAGTATTCCAGACAACAGTTACAGACTGCAGATGTTTCTGTTCTATTTTACCCCCAGTTATCTGATTAGTAATGGCTGTTCTAAGATTGTCGTTGAATCCTTTTAATAAAATTACCGAGGAAGGCAATTCGGGAAACTTTAGTGCATTCAGCGTTAATAATTTTATTACTTTATCTCCAAAGACTACTTTATCGGCATATGCATATCTTAAAAATGCCATTGATACTGCTACAGGACGTTTCATAACAAATGATTTAAATGAATATTATTCAGTGAAAGTAGTTTAGTAGATTGGATATATTCTATTCATTTTCAATATAATATATTATTTATTAGATAAATGTAAAATGTAAAAACATCGCAAAATGAAGTGAAATGGCTTTTCTTAATATATTAAGTAATCGAAATGGCTTTTATCGATATTTAATATTTTTAAAAGGGTGTTTTGTTACGATAAATATTATTCAATAAACTTATGCACATAGCTATTTTGTTTAACGTTTAGCTTTAATAAATACTTTTTGTTTAACTTTTTGGTAATAATTATTCAAATATGTAGAATATATATTCACATAAGTTTAATCAAAAAATTATCTAAAGTGGATACATGCCATGCATGGATGTTTACGAGCAAAACATGGATGAAAAGTATCCATGCATGGTTGTTTACGTGCTATGCATGGATGAAAAGCACTCATGCATGGATGTTTAGGTGCAAAACATGGATGAAAAGCACTCATGCATGGATGTTTAGGTGCAAAACATGGATGAAAAGCACTCATGCATGGATGTTTACGTGCTATGCATGGATGCATAGCATCTTTTCATGGATGTTTACGTGCTAAACATGGAAGAATAGTCTGTAATAGGAGACTTTAAGAGGCCTAACTTGGGGATGTAAATTGGGATTAGAATCCTGCATTGGCAAGAATGCAGAGCCCCGTATTTATTAAGCCAAAGAATACAATTGTAAGTGAATAAGTAATACTGTTGAATGATTTTTTATTTAGTACTAATAGGGGTATATTTACACAAATAAAAGAATTAAACATCTACAAGAAGCTCATCGTTATATAGATAATGCTAAAGAGATTTTGAGGGAAAAAGCAAAGAAGGAAGATGGATATTATCAAGATCAGAAATATGTAAAGATGGCTGGACACACTGCATATACTGGAGTATTAATGGCATTGGATGGTTATTTCAGAGGGGAAAGGAAAACCAGAAAAAGTGTAGATTGGTATCAGGCTGCATTAGCTAAGGAAGATAAGAAAATACTAACGACATTTAATAGTGCTTATCATACCTTACATCTTTTAATGGGCTATGATGGTGAGCAGAACGTGAAAATTGTAAAGGCAAGCATTGAAGAAGCTGAGAAAATTATTCATTGGGTAGAAACTAAACAGGAGTTGAGTAAGAATTAAAATTGATAATATTTAAATCCCAACTTCAGTGTAAAAAATAGACCAAAATCCTGAACTTTAAAGAATGTTAAGCAGGTCATTAGTATGGCAATTGAATATAATATTATTTGAATAAAAAAAGTAAAAGCCTCCGATACTTACGGAGGCTTTTACAATCAAGTCTAGGAATATAAAAAGATATTATATCTTTCCCCCCGCAAAATCAACATCAAACGCTCCTTTAATTCTTTCTATTGGAGGATTGAAGTAACCAAATTTTACATTCGGAAATTCATCGTGAATCAGTTCCATTATTTGTTTGATACCCAGTATTTCAGCGGTTTCAAAATAGTCTACCTGTGGTAAATACCAGTCAGGATCAATGTTGAAATTGCGCCATTGTATCATACTCAGGTCGGTATCTATAATCATTTGTCTTAGAGCTTCATATTCCTGCACCGTATCGGTCATGCCAGGGAAAACAAAATAATTGATACTTACCCATGCACCATAGCTACGCGCTACTTTCATGCTCTCTATAATATCTTCAAACTGATAGTTGTTTGGGCGGTAATATTTTGTATAAATATGTTTCTGTGCACTGTTGGTGCTTACTCTTATACTATTTAATCCTACCTCGCAAAGCTCTTTTACAGCCTTAGGGTTGGAGCCATTGGTATTGATATTAATACTGCCTTTGTCGGTATGTTTTCTTATTTCAATGATGGATTCTTTAATCGTCTCCCACATCAATAAAGGTTCGCCCTCGCAGCCTTGTCCAAAACTGATAATAGGAAAAGGAGCCTCCATTAAATGGGGTACTGTAAACTCTGCTATTTCTTCGGCAGTAGGTTTGAAAGTCAGACGGTCCTGAGTAGAAACAATCTCTTCTTCGGCAGGCTGAAAGGAAATGCATCCAATACAATTTGCATTGCAGGCAGGAGAAGAAGGAACCGGACATTCCCATCTACCCAAAGCAAAGTTGCGCGCAGCAGGACAAGTATAGGTATTGCAACATTTTTCCATCAGGTGTTTTACCAGACGGTTATGCGGATAGTTCTTTAATAAATCGGCAGAGCCTGTAGCAATTTTGCCATCATCATATCCAGCACATTCCTGACGGATATCCTGTTCTATTCTTACTGCTAGAACATAAAATTTATTGTCAAGCCAACCTACTGCAGTATAGCAGAATAAAGGTAGGGTAGGAGCATCGGGAGTAGACTCATAAGGGGCAATGTATAAACCAGTATGTGCAGGGGGAATGAAGGCAGCAACGGCCCATCCTTTTTCGCAAAGACGCATCTCGCCAGTCTCCACATCTATACCTATTCCTTTACGTCCAGGTAGCTCGTACAGATTACCGCCTTCAGGCAATTCTATCCAGTCTTCTACCGGCACTTCAAATGCATCCCAGCCTGCACGGCCAAGGGCATAGAGTGATAAATCTTCGAAAATATTTCCGTTTCCGTCTGAATAAAGTATGTATGGAGATTCTGTAAGCACTTATTTATTATTGATAATTAATGATTGATAATGGATGTGCAGATTTATGGTAGAAAGTTGAATATCTTATTAGCA
>CANFLJ010000198.1 GCA_947447815.1 Chitinophagaceae bacterium
GGGAATATTAAAGAGGTTCGGATTAGTGATGTAAGTGGAAGGATACTTATGGTTGGTAGAGCAAAAAAGGTGGATGTTAGGGGATTGGTGAGCGGGGTATATTATGTGGCGATAGAAAGTTTAAATGGGAATCATGTTGTACACAAGTTTATTAAGTTGCCATAGTAAGGATGCTTTGTTTTTGCTGACTGGTATATAATCTAGAAACGCCTAAGTACGCAGCGTCCTTTTTCTTTGATTCTGTTGTGCGTTTAGATAACTTATAGAAAAAGAGACAGCTGCGAGGAAAGAGACTCTGAGGACAATGGAGTAATGCAGCGTAAAGCAGCAATAGATTACGAAACAGGCAGAGATAGAGTTCCTTTACTTCGCATTTTTGTAAGATTTTTAGAGAGGGGTTGTATATTTGAGTTGTAAATACAATTAAATGGCATATAAATTTTGTTATAAACTAGTTGGTTATAAATGGAGTATCATTGTTGTATTTATCATTGGAAGCTATTCATGTACAAAATCAGATTCTGTAGCAGATATTCAAACGGGTACTTATACTTTTAATAAAGTTAGTGATTATAGTTCAATAAGAATTTTCACAAAAAATGGAGAGATTAGTAACACTGTTGTAATAAATAATTATTTAAAAATTTATGACACACTTATTTATCCTAAACTTCATTTTTATACGCCAAAAGATACCTTTAGGATAATTAGCCCAAATAAGGTTACCCATAATTATTTATTTCAACTTTATCCTTTAATATTTATTCCTCGTGATACAATATACTCGGATTTTAGTATTAACCCGAAAGATAATTATTATCAATTTTTAGGAAATGATACTTTAATATTTCTAGGAAGTGTAGATTCTTTAAACTATTCAATAAGTAAGTATCAAACGTATTTTAAAAGCGAACAAATAAGTGCAACTTCCATTAGAAATAATCTCATTCATAGTTTTAATTCATACATATCATCATGTGATGCTAATTCTACAAATTTAATTTTCCCACAAATTCATTGTATAAGATTCTCCACCAAGTATCTAAGTAATGGATATGTATACAGTCACTATTATAATAGTTATGGATTTAATAATGTTTTTGATAGTCGTGGTGTAAATAAATTACAAGAAGATGATACATTGATTGTGCAGACCTTTAATACTTATTATCACAAATTATAGAGTTTACTACCTACAAAATATTTCTTTAGATAAGAAATTTACAATAGCATGACTGTAATTTGAGCGAGCGACAGGGATAGGAACGGCATCCTTTTTTTTGCTAACCCCTATCCCCTAAAGGGGGACTGAATACAGCAAAAAAAAGATACAGTGGAGAGCCCGGCACAAAGTGGGCGCCATAATCAAAGTAAAAAACAAAAAGATAAAAAGGAAAAATAGAAGATATTCTGCAACCTTCAGACAGCCTGATAAATGAGTTGTAAAGCCACGATGCATTGTGACTCATTAGATCAAAAACACAGATTGATAGCAATGGCCCCTAATATTGCTTGATACCATTAAGAATTAAATGGTAAGGGTCTATTATTGAATGGTAAATATGTAAATTTTAATGTGTACCATAGATAATTTAATGTGAAGCACTTTCCCAATTTTTGATCAGTAAGGAATGCACCTAAGAGGCAACTTTGCTAATTTGATAATGAAAAAATACATTTGTTTGCATTATTAATATTGAACTACTTTTCATAACCTTTATATTTGTTGGATACAAACAGTGTTTATGAACGTTACCTATCATTTATCATCAGCAGAAGAATTGAATGCAGAAATGTTAGAGACTATTAAGGCTACATTTAAAACCAAAGCGATAAAAATAATTGTACAGGAAGAAGAAGAGGAAAGGCTAACTGCAGAAATGAAAGCAGATTTAGATTACAGACTAAATGAACCAACTACCCAATACATAACTTCAAAAGATTCGATTGATCGGCTTAAGAATAAGTACGGTGTATAAAATCCTTATTTCACCTAGAACACAGATTGAGATAGAAAATGCAATTGATTATTATGTACTGAATAGTAATGATGCACCTGCAAAGTTTATTAAATCATTAGAAGAGGTATATTTACAAATATCCATTAATCCCTTTAAAAGAGTTCGGTATAAAAGTATAAGGGCTATTCGATTGGACAAATTTCCTTTTGCTCTTTATTTTACGATAAATAATAAGGATAAAACAGTACTGATACTTTCTTGCTTTCACCGTAAGAGAAGTCCAGAAAAGAGACCATAATTAAAGTAAAAAGTAAAAAACAAAAAGTAAAAATAGAATACATTATGCAACCTTCAGACAGGCTGATAAATGAGCAAATCTCTTCAGTGCTTTGCTTTAAATAAAAAACACTTTATTATTCCTCTTTCTACCATAAATATCTATTATGTTTGTCGGCTTCATTTTAGGGTATTATCATGGTTATGGAAGATAAATCAGCTGCTAAATCGGTCTTACTATTTGCTCCTCAGCATTTTCAGCAGCTGGAGGATATACTGCAGGTAATGCATATAAAGAAGATAAACGGCATTCCTAAACCATCGCTGGAGGAACTGACAAAGACTACCCTACAGAAACATTTTAAAAAGCTGCCACCGGTAGTAAGCGAAACCGTTTTGTTTTTTACTAATACGGCACTGAGTGCATGGGAGAGAGAAAGCTGGAATAATTTATTAAACAAAAGAGTAGCGGCAACGGAGGAGATACATCATGCTGCACTGCTGAGGGGAATGAATCAGCAGTTTGAAACGATGCTGCCCTTTATGATGCTGTTTAAATGGTATCATCAGAAAAGTACGAATAAAAGGAGTGTTCAAACTGCTCCCTGTAGTTTCAGCAGTTTTCGTCCGCAGTTGCAGTTTGAGGTGGTAAAGTTCAGGGATATGCTTAGGGTAGAAGCCTATATACTACTGAATGGATCGGCATTTCCACTATCTTCCTTTGAACAACATTTTTTCTGGCTAGAGCAGAACAACGAATACTTTTTATTGCGATTTAAAGACCTACAGACGCTGGAGTGGCTGGAATCGACGGAAAGAGCGGTAGACTCGGTAACGCCCGAACTTTTTAAAGAGAAGATACTATCGGTACTGGAAGCCGATTATAAGTTGAATAGAAACGGGCATTTTAAAGAAACGCCCATCATAGCGGAACCCCTCCACCGAATAATGCTGAGCGAGATAAGCGGCTCTTTTCTGATGCTTACGCCCCAGTGGCTATACGAGAACTTTCTGGTAGATGGGGTATGGAAACCTACCAAGGAAATAACACAGGGCGGGGAAGTGTTTGTGGTGCATAGGAATAAAGAGGCGGAAGATGCTTTTAGAACATCGCTGCAACAGCTTCATCCCAATTTTGCCAAGCAGAGTAATGGCTACTTTTATCTATCTTTTGCTGATGCACAAAAGAAGAGCTGGTTTTTGAAAGTATACCATCAGATGCTGGATAAAAACATAGAGATAGAGGGGATAGATATGCTGCAGCATTTCCGGTATTCGCCTCATAAGGCTATTACGGAAATAGCTATAAAGGAGCAACAACGTCAGAACCTGTTATTATCCTTCTCGCTTCGTTTTGGAGAGGAGGAAGTAAACCTATTATCCCTTCAGAAAATATTGCTGGCGGGGCAAAGGGCTATCCTGTTGAAGGATGGTAGTCTGGGTATACTGAGCGATCAGTGGCTGAAGCAATACAGTGCTATTATAAAGCATGGCCGAATAAATAAGAAAGACATAGAAGTGGCGCGATGGATGGCCATAAAAGAAACGAAACCGGAGGAAGGGGAGGAAGATTCTTTTCTGAAGCCGGGTATCAATAAAGACTGGTGGCAGAAATGGGCAGACTGGCAGCGGGAGGAAACGGTGTCTATTTACCCAGTACCGCCAACGGTAAATGCATCGCTAAGGCCTTATCAGCAAAAGGGTTTTGAGTGGATGGCCTTGCTGGCCGAGGTGGGTGCCGGTGCTTGTCTGGCCGATGATATGGGACTGGGAAAAACCTTGCAGACCATCTGTTTGCTGGCACACCTGCACAGCTTATACCCCGATGATATCAGCATCATTATCTGTCCGGCTTCGCTGATATACAACTGGGAGCAGGAGCTGCAGAAGTTTACGCCCAACTTTACGGTCATGGTATATCATGGTAGTCAGCGTAGTTTTGATGCCATTGCTACGGAGCGGCCTAATATTATTATTACTACCTATGGCACGCTGAGATCGGATATAGAGCAACTGATGCAAATAACCTTTGGTGTAGCAGTGGTAGATGAGAGTCATAATATAAAAAATCCGTCGGCATTAATTACCAAAGCAATAGCGCAGATAAATGCAAAAACGAGGGTGGCGCTGAGTGGTACGCCGGTAATGAACAATACCTTTGACTTGTATGCACAGCTTAGTTTTCTGTTGCCAGGCATGTTTGGTAGCAGAGACTTCTTTAAGAAGGAGTATGCCGACCCAATAGATTATTATCAGGAGGAGAGTAAGATAAAAGCCCTGCAAAAGATTACGGCTCCGTTTGTGCTGAGAAGAACCAAGGAGCAGGTAGCGAAAGACTTGCCCGAAAAGATGGAAAGCATCCTGTGGTGCAGGATGGGTATAGAACAAAA
>CANFLJ010000199.1 GCA_947447815.1 Chitinophagaceae bacterium
AATCCCCTAACATCCACCTTTTTTGCTCTACCAACCATAAGTATCCTTCCACTTACATCACTAATCCGAACCTCTTTAATATTCCCACCACTAATACTAATAAAGTCCTTAGCAGGATTAGGACTAATCATCAATCCTCCATTTTCAATGCTCAATTCCTTTACCTCCGAATAACTCAAAGCCCCATTCTTATCCACCACTTCCAATCGGAAGTAGCATGTTACTCCCCTCTCTAAAGGAGAGGGGTTGGGGGTGAGGCTATACTTACCTGCACCCTTAGCCTTAACGGTCCCAATAGTCTCAAAAGTCACTCCATCCTCACTCCGCTGTACATTAAAATGACTCACATTTATTTCACTAGCAGTCTCCCATACATTCTCCACACCATCCCCTTGTATTCTATTTTTAATTTTTAATTCATAATTTTTAATTGTAACAGGCAAAGGCTGAACATTTACAAAAACCGTATCCCTACTGTACTGCCCACATACATTTTGCTCTATCACATAAAAAGTATTACTGGTAGGTTTTACCCAAAGCCCCGGCGCACCTGTATCTATAACATTATTTGCGGCATCGTACCAAACTACATTCGTTAACCCGCAAAGCCTGCTACCTATCCATACACTATCTCCTTTTACAATGGTAGTATCTCTGCCAGCCTCCGCTTTTAGCTGCATGCTATCAAGAGAAATTACTCTTACATCATCTATTAAATATGACGACGGTCCACCAATTGCAGGAGTCTTTACATAAATATAATCTGTGTGAGCATCATCTTTAAAATTACCAATAGTAATGTACTTTTCTCCCCCATGAGCCGTATATATTCCTGCTACTTTTACCCAATTTAGTGTATCTGTTATAATTGGATTGCCATATTGCTGTATTTGAGGGTTTCCTGGTATCAACCCATTTAAGTATAATTTAGAATTATTCCATATTGCAGTATCTCCAACTAATAGTGAAATATTGTTTACAGCTAATCTTGAATAATTATCAAATGAAACATAAAATTCTACTAAGTAGCAATTATTATTTTGCATGGTTTTCAATAATCTTGTTTGCAAGTAAACTCTGTTATCAACTAGAGTACCAGTTTGACTCCAACAAAAATATTGAGCTGCAAAACCATTGCCCGATCTTGGATATTGATATCCCTTTCCACTCCAAATATTGGGAACTATACAGCAAGAATTTATACTACAGGTGTTTGCATATGCGGCATTATAAATGGAATCTTTAACTGGGCTATACCATGGATATGCCACATTAATTCCTCCTCCTTTTATATTGCAGGTAGTATAGTTTTCAAAACTATAATTGGGCACTAAATTTTGCGCCTTTCCTCTTACAACCATTAAGCCCACCAATAGCATAATTGCCATTAAGCGACTAAGAAGAAAGTAGGAGGAGCGAATGTGCATGGACTGTTCTGGGATGATGTGGTAACAAATGTAATAAAAAGTAAAAAACAATGGTTAAAAAGAATACAAGGTTGGAAGAGCGAATTAAATATTAAAATTGTAACGGTCTAATTATTACGCTTAATGAAAAAGCGCTTGCGGAATGATTCGCAAGCGCTTCTAATGGTTGCTCTCCAACCGCTTAATTGTATTTAATCCGCATATTAGCTAATTCGTTTATCCGATAATCTGTATTCAACCTTAAACCTATTGTGCTCACATAATTAGCAAATCACATATTTGAAATTTCACCAACATTCAAAAACCACGCTATTCGCTACCCATCTCCTTTTCTGAGGGGCAGGGGAGAGGCTTGTCTTCCCCTTTTCGTTTTGCCAGCATACCATTTATTATTGTACGCTGATTGGTTACTTTATGCTGCAAGTCAATCATACAGTGATTTTTCACTTTAATAGCGGCGGCAAATTTTCCCTTTATTAATGCAAGTTCCTTGTCTATCCCTGCTTTTAATAACACATTTTGCTGCTCTTCATCCTGCACAATACTCACCGTATGAGTAGCCGTTTTTCTTACTTCATTCAGTTGTAGTTTCAGTTGCTTGATCGAGTTTTCTTGCGATTTTATAGTGGCACGGTATTCCAGTTTCAATCCTGCTAAATTTTTACCGTATTCTTCTTTGTTAGGTGGGGTTAGTTGTATAAGTCCTTCTATTTCTTTTTGCCATCTATAGTTTTCCGAAACCCTTAAATCATGTTCTTTATTCAGATCCTTTATCAACGCTTGCTTTTCTCTCTTCCATTGCTCTTGTTCTAAGTGCCTGTTTTGTTCCTGACCTTTTATGATGTTTTGTAACGAAATAATTTTGTTTTTCTTCAAATCTATATGTTCATTCATCATGTCAAAATGCTGTTGTTGTCTACCCAGTTTTTCAATCAGGTTTTCAATCTGTTCTTCCATTTTCACACCAATATTATCTACTATCCTCAGTTGTATCTTTCGGTATTTAATCCCTTTAATAGTTACAGTCTTTTCCGATTCTACTGCACCCACAAGGGTGTTCGCTGTTATGGGATCAACTACTGTACTTCCTTTAAATATTTCTTGCAGACGTTCACTGATTTTAGTATATATCATATAAATCAATTTATAAAAGTAGAAGGATGATTGTATCACCCTTCTACCACTTGTGTTCTGTATCCAACCTTAAACCTCTTAAACCTTTGAAACCTCTTGAACCTCTTTTCTATTTAGTTTTTGTATTCAACATTGAACTTCTTAAACCCCTCGAACCCCTTGAACCCTTTGAACCCCTTTTCTATTTGGTTTTTGTATTCAACATTGAACTTCTTAAACCCCTTAAACCCCTTGAACCCCTCAAACCTCTTATGCTATTCCCACCATCTTCACCACAAGTTCTACCCCAATTCCCCTTCTTACTATGGCAGTTATTTCAGTCATTACATATCCAATAGCTTCTATACTAAATATTTGTGTGCCTACCTTACTCGTATCAAAATGTGCCAGACCCTCATCATCACTCATTGCAAATAATTTCGTCCCTACTTTTTTTACCTTTGCTCCCCCTATAGCATGACCCCTCAATGCGTCTACTATATGTATATCCACCGGGCTATGCCTCGATCCATGTAAAATCAATTTACTCGTAAGGTCAAATCCCTCTGCCAATAAACTCTTAGGAAAATAGGAATGTATAAGGTTTGATTCAAGGTTTATAAAATGATCCAGCTTATCCAGCAAAGGTTCCATCTGATCCGTACCCTCTACCTTCTTAGCTTGCTTTTCTGTAGTTGGACTTTCCTTCTTTGCTACAAAAGCATCTATAGCCGCTTTCATCAACAAAACATCAGCAGGCTTTACAGATTTAAATACGCCAAGCTTTTCACTAATCAATTTTGTAGTAGCACTTGCCCTACTCTCTCCCAAACTAGCTTTCCCCTGCAAATAATAGGTAATGGCATGATCTACTTCTTCTCCAAGTTCTGTATTGTTTGCCAGCGCCGCATCTACCCCTGCACGCAAAGAATATACTAGGATGGTATCTCCCATTATTACTCTTAGCTGCTCCTTGGTAGGCGCCAATCCCGAAAGGTCCTTCGATTGTTCTGTCGATGAATCTTTTATCTCAATAAGTGTATCCGATATTCCGGTAGCAACTACAGGATAATTTTCAATGGTAGCTAGCTGTAACGCATTGGCAGTAACACCGTTATAAATTACTACTCTTTCTCCAGCTTCCATGCGCGCAATTTGTCTTGATTTCATAATACTCGTTTTAATTGTTTACTATTAATAGCAACCAAACGAGTCATATTTATTAGATTTTTAGGCCCATTCAATCACACAATACACCAAAACTAATCTTAGTGCAACCATTCCTGGGTATACTTATGCACCTTCTTCTATAATATGTGCAGATGTACAACACCCATATGTTAATGTTTGTTTCATACCACACCTTTCAGCGGTTTTCAACGGTGCATAACATTATTCCATAAAGCGTAAATTATAGAGTCAGAAACCCAGATTGATAGCGTTAGACCCTAATTTTGATGGTAAGCATCCTAATTCTCTTGGTAAGCATACATATATTGCTTGATACCATAAAGAATTAAATGGTAAGGGTGCACATTTTGCTTCGTATCATCGATATTCTATTGGTAAGGGTCAATTATTGAATGGTAAGCAGGTATATTTTAATGTGAAGCACCCATATTCTTATGGTAAGAACGCATATTTTAATGTGTAGCATCGATATTTTAATGTGAAGCACTTTCTCAATGTATAATCATTAAGGAATAAGAAATCACATCAACTAATTGTATTCTCCTTTCTCTCTATGTATTCATTTGCACATTATCACATCAGCTAATTAGCTAATTTGTGTATTCTCCTAACTCCTGTCTCCTTTCTCCCTATGTATTCATTAGCACATTATCACATCAGCTAATCACTGTTGTCCGGTTAAAAAATTGAGTAATTTCAACGAAAAAGGAGAACCGAAGTCCTCCCTCTTGGTTATTTTTGAGTTACGACACAAAAAAATACCCAGTGAGCAAAAGTACATATTTTACCGGACAGCCTATCTTTAGTCAGCTATTAAATTATATCCCTTCCCACATTATTGCTGATTCCGTTAAGGTACATTCTTCGGATAAGTACT
>CANFLJ010000200.1 GCA_947447815.1 Chitinophagaceae bacterium
GTCTAAATCATGGCCAGCATTAATACCCAATCTGAGTGATTTAGCCATTTCTGCAGCTTTCACATAATCCAAAATGGCAGTTTCTTTATTCCCATTTGCATACTCTTTAGCATATGCTTCTGTATACAATTCTACTCTGTCAGTTCCTGTTTTTGCAGCACCTTCTATCATTTCTACAACTGGATCTACAAATACAGAAACTCTAATTCCTGCGCCTTGAAATATTGCAATTATAGACTTCAGATAATCAGCATGTTGTATAGTGTCCCAACCATGATTACTGGTTATTTGTCCCAATGCATCAGGGACTAAAGTAACCTGATGGGGCCTTGTTTCTAATACAAGATCTACAAACTTTTGCTCTAAAGGATTTCCCTCTATATTAAACTCCGTATGTATCTCTTTACTAATAGCCCTTACATCTTCATACCGTATATGTCTTTCATCGGGTCTTGGATGTACCGTTATACCATCAGCTCCAAAAGATTCAGCATCTAAGGCAACCTTTAAAACATCTGGATTATTGCCACCACGAGAATTACGTATTGTGGCTATTTTATTAATATTTACACTTAGTTTAGTCATTATAATTTACTTTATTGCACCTCCTCCTGATCTTCTTTCAAAACATCTATCTTTATTCTACATCTATCTATATCAGACTGATAATCCCTGATTTTATCGTTACTCATGGTAAGTAGAATTGCTTTTTTATACAGCTTAATTGCTTCTGTATAATTTCCTTTATTCTCTTCTACAATCCCATAACGAACATATACCCATGCCTTATCCAGAATAACAATTTTAAGGCATTTTTCGAGGTGTAAATGCAGCTCTTCAATTCTTTCCTGATCCTGATAAACAGATGCCAGATGAAAATAGGGATGCGGGTATAATGGATCGGATTTAATAGCTGTTATAAAATGCCTTTCAGCACTCTTATAGTCTTCAAATTGTGTTTTATAAATCCAACCTATCGAATTATGCGCAGGAGCATATCCAGGTTCTTCGTATAAAATAGTTTCATATTTCTCAAAAGCTTCCTGAAAATTGCTATTACGAATATCATTTTCAGCTTCTAAATACAAATTTTCCACTTTGGTAGTCATATTGTGTTCAATATTAAAGCTTTTTACAGCATAGTTATTTAAATCTTACAAAAATAATCATCGGATATTTTCGTTAATGCTAATATCAGATAAACGATGTTGTGAAGATATCCTTTTTGGTAAAATTAATCAAAAAGAAACCATATCATTTTAAATAAAATACAGAATTATGTCATTAGATAATATCAGTTGTTTTTTAGACCCGTTAAATTTAGCTATGCTTTCGGATGATGAAGGCTTTTTTGACACACAGCTTGGCAAACATATCAGTGCTTATGAGGAATATCTTCCAGATATAACCAATAGCGATCTGGTGATAGTGGGTTGTAGTGAAATCAGGGGCAACGGACCAGGATACAACCAGGATACCACGCCTGATGACGTGAGAAGAGAAATCTATCGCTTATTTTACTGGCACAATACCATCAATATTGCCGATATGGGCAATGTAAAAAAAGGCGCCAGTATAGAAGATACTTATGCAGCTTTAAAATCAGTAGTATCGGAATTGGTAGAGCAAGGTAAAAAGGTTTTAATTATTGGAGGAAGCCATGATCTTACTTTAGCTCAGTATGGCGCTTATGTTTCTTTAGAGAAAATTATAGAAGCAACTTGTGTAGATGCTAAGATTGACTTAAATATGGATACTGGTTTACCATCCGACAACTATTTGATGGAAATGCTGACGGGGGAACCTAACTTTATTAAACATTATAATCACATAGGATTCCAGAGCTATTTTGTACACCCACACATGCTGGAAACAATTGATAAACTAAGATTTGATTGCGTCCGTGTGGGAAAGGTAAAAGAGTCTATTGAGGAAATGGAACCTGCTATCAGAAATTCTCACATGCTCTCTTTTGATATTTCTGCAATACAAAATGCGCATGCTCCAGCCAATAGAATTTCGCCAAATGGTTTTACAGGCGAAGAAGCTTGTACACTTATGAAATATGCAGGCATGAGTCCGAATATCAGCAGTATTGGTATTTACGGGTTCTTGTCTTCTCAGGACATTCATTCACTAACTTCCAAGCAAATCAGTCATATGGTTTGGTATCTGATAGATGGAATATACAAAGGTAAAAATGAAGCAATACCTGCCGAAAACGATAGCTTTAATGTATACTCTGTTATAGGTGATGAATACGAAACTAAGTTCCTTCAGAACAAGCAAACTGGTAGATGGTGGATGCAGACTTATGAAGGTAAATTCACTGCCTGTACCTATGCCGACTACCTTATAGCTTCTAAAAATGAAATACCAGAACGTTGGTTGAGGGCTTTGGAGAGAAGCATTTAGAATACATTGTTTTGAATGTTGAATTTTGAGTGTTGAATTAAATACAAGGAGTCAGGAGTAAGGAGATAGGAGGTGAAATACAATTGTCGAATATTATGATGCGAAATAGCAGGATATATTGTTGGATATTATTGATTGTATTGAGTAGTTGCTCAGTTAAGAAAAATATACAAACCACCACTACTACAGATATTCAGACCAATCCTTATTCAGCTACTTTATTAATTAATGATTCTGCTTTAAATACAGCCCATATTGGCATTGCATTATATAATGTCGATAACAACAATTATCTATACCAATATCAAAGCAACAAGTATTTTATTCCTGCCAGTAATACCAAAATAATGACTTGTTATGCTGCAATGAAATATTTAGGGGATAGTCTGCCGGGTATTAAGTACAGGATTGTGAATGATAATAATATTTACGTTCAACCAATTGGTGACCCTACATTTTTGCATCCCTTATTTCCTTATCAACCTGTTGCAGAATTATTATCTCAATATAAGTATGTATGGATGAATGTTGTCCCTTATACATTACCATCTTTGTATGGTAATGGCTGGAGCTGGAATGATTATAACGACGACTATATGGCGGCTAAAACCATCTTTCCAATTTATGGAGGGTTGGCACATATAAGTCTGAATACAAATGGGAGTTGGATTCATGTTTTTCCTCCTGAACTGAATAAAATAATACAGGGTAATGACCTGAATAATGGTATGAAGGTTAGCCGTTCTTTAGAGGCTAATACTTTTACAGTAACTCCTGGTAAGAAGACTAATGTGGTTATCCCTTTTTATCCTTCTCAAAAGGATATCGATGCCATGCTGGAAGATAGCCTAAAGGTTAAGATTAAACATACAGATCAGGGTGAAAATATAGATAAGGTTATTTATACTCAGCCTACCGATAGCGTATTAAAGCTGATGATGTTTGAAAGTGATAACTTTATAGCGGAACAATGCCTAACCATGATTGGCGTATACGTGTTAAAGACTAAGGAAGATCAGCAAACTATCGATACCGTACTGAAGAATAATTTATCAGGACTGGCACAACACCCTAGATGGGTAGACGGTTGTGGCTTGAGCAGGTATAACCTATTTACCCCCGAAGATATTGTATACGTTCTTGGTAAAGTAAGAAATGAATTTAAACAAAATAGAATAAAGGCTATTTTACCAGCAGGCAATCAAGGTACACTGAAGGGATATTACACCAACTATAGCGATAATATTCACGCCAAAACTGGCAGCATGAGTGGCGTATTTTGTATAAGCGGCTACCTTACTACCAAGCAGAATAAACACATTACGTTTTCTGTAATGGTCAATAATCATCAAGCGAAAGGAGAATCATTAAGAAGAAAAATTGAAGCTTATCTAAGCAAGGTTATCGAAGAAAACTAATTTCTTATTCCCCACTCACGATTCACAATTCACGACTCACGATCACTACAATTGTATAACCTTTTCAGATACTGGCAGGAATCCTTTTATATCAAAAATAAAGCCTTCCCGCTTTAAGTAGTTTTCCCATTTTACGTTAGCAAATTCGGTATGCGATACTGCAAGTACTATACTATCAAACTGTAGGTTTTGTAAAGCATTAATATCAGTATAAATATTGAATCCAGTATGCTCTAACCCAATTGCGATAGGGTCATAAACACTGATATTAGACTCATAAACAACAAGGCTTTTTATTAATTCTTTTACTTTACTATTTCTTGTATCAGGGCAGTTTTCCTTAAAGGTAGCACCAAGAATTAAAACGCTTGCATCCTGAGGCAATACTCTTCTTTTTGCTAAATGAAGTATTATCTGATCCGCCACAAACGAAGGCATGCTTTCATTTATCTTTCTTCCATCCAGTATCAGGTTGGGAACATAACCAAGAGCAGTAGATTTATGCACTAAAAAGTAGGGGTTAATACCTATACAATGTCCGCCAACTAAGCCTGGTACAAAGTTCAAAAAGTTCCATTTGGTTGCAGCAGCTTCCAGCACTTCTCTGGTAGGAATACCCATTGGAGCAAATACTTTAGACAGCTCGTTTACAAAGGCAATATTAATATCCCTTTGAGAGTTCTCAATCACTTTTGCAGCCTCTGCTATTTTAATACTACCAACCGAATACGTACCGGCAGTAATAATGGAAGCATATAAGCTATCTACAAATAA
>CANFLJ010000201.1 GCA_947447815.1 Chitinophagaceae bacterium
AGATCACAAATTCCTACAGAAAGATAGCATTAGTATGTATAAATGAAATAAGGATGTTTCATTGCTGAAACATCCTTATTATTATTTACATTTTGAAAGATATATTATCTCAAGAACAGCATTTCTCTGTACTTAGGCAATGTCCATAAATCATCATCTACAAGATGCTCTAATTTATCTACATGGTATCTGATAGTATCAAAGAAGTTATCTTTAATTGTATTATAAGAAATAGCTTTTTCTCTTGAATGTTCAATCGCATTGGCTACTTTTCTAGCTTCTACCAACTCATCTACTTTCTTGCAGATAACCTGAATATGTTCGCTGATTTCAGTAACAATTGTCAATTGACTATCGTAAGCACTTGCAGGCAAACCAGCAGATTTCAAGCCTGTGATATTGGCCAATAAATCATTTTGATATTTAACCGCAGCAGGAATAATATGATTCAAAGCTAAATCACCAATGATTCTTGCTTCAATCTGTACTTTCTTGATATACTTTTCCAGTTCAATTTCGTGTCTTGCTTCTAATTCTGGTTTAGTATATACATTGTTGCTGGTAAATAAAGCCTTAGCCTTGTCAGTTACCATTGCATCCAGCGCCAAAGGAGTGGTAGGAATATTCTGTAATCCTCTTTTAGCAGCTTCCTGATGCCATGCATCACTATATCCATCACCTTCAAACAATACGCTCTTGCTTTCTACAATGTAGCGTTGTATAACCTGCATGATAGCAATATCTTTCTTCTCTCCACCTTTGATTAGTTCTTCAACATCTACTTTAAATTTCTTTAAAGTTTCTGCCATAATCACATTCAATACAGTCATTGGACTAGCACAGTTTGTAGCAGACCCTACAGCTCTGAACTCGAATTTGTTACCAGTGAATGCAAATGGAGAAGTTCTGTTTCTATCTGTATTATCTAACAATAATTCAGGGATAGAACGGTGAATATCCAGTTTCAATATAGCTTCATCCTGTTCGTCGAATTTAGCCCCTACTCTACTTTCAATATCTTCTAATACTTTAGTAAGATATTTACCAATAAATACAGAGATAATTGCAGGTGGAGCTTCGTTTGCACCAAGACGGTGATCGTTGCCCGCACTAGCTATAGATGATCTAAGAACATCTGCATAATCATGAACCGCTTTGATGGTGTTAACGAAGAACGTTAAGAACATCAGATTGGTTTTAGGTGTTTTACCTGGAGATAATAAGTTGATACCGGTATCGGTAGCCATACTCCAGTTGTTGTGTTTACCATTACCGTTGATACCAGCAAATGGTTTTTCATGCATCAACACTTTCAATCCATGACGACGGGAAACTCTTTCCATAATGTCCATCATCAGACTGTTGTGATCTACCGCAACACCTACTTCTTCGAATATAGGCGCTACTTCAAATTGAGAAGGAGCTACCTCGTTGTGACGTGTTTTTAAAGGAATACCTAATTTGTAACATTCAGTTTCAAAGTCACGCATAAAAGCATACACTCTTTCTGGAATAGATCCAAAGTAGTGATCTTCTAATTGCTGACCCTTAGCAGGAGAAGCACCAAATACAGTTCTTCCACACTGAACTAAATCCGGACGTGCATTTGCAAGACCTTCATCTACTAAGAAGTACTCTTGTTCCCAACCTAAAGTAGGGGTAACACGAGTAATGTTTCTATCAAAATAATATGCAACATCTACAGCAGCATTATTTAAAGCCTCTAAAGCCTTCAATAAAGGAGCCTTATAATCCAAAGACTCACCTGTATATGATATAAATATAGTTGGAATACAAAGCGTTTTGCCTTGACCAATTTCCATGATAAATGGCGGAGAAGAAGGATCCCATGCGGTATAACCTCTTGCTTCAAAAGTTGCTCTTAAACCACCACTAGGGAAAGAAGATGCATCAGGCTCTTGTTGTATCAATGCAGCACCATCAAATTCTTCAATGGCAGTACCATCACTTTTAAGGGTAAAAAAACTGTCATGTTTTTCGGCAGTAGTACCTGTTAATGGCTGAAACCAGTGTGTATAGTGAGTAACTCCTTTTTCTTCAGCCCATGCTTTGATACCATTGGCAACCTGTCCTGCTACAGCTCTGTCAATTTTTTTGGCACCTTTAATACTGGATACAAGGCTTTTGTAAGAATCATCGGTCAAATATTGTCTTGCTGTTTTTAAGGTAAATACGTTCTCCCCAAAAATAGCGGTAACTTTAGTTGCACCAACTTGTTTCATCTCAACTGCTTCTGCAGTCAGATCGGTAATTGCTTTAAAACGTAATGACATAATGAATTTATTTTCGGCGAATGTAACATTTTGTTTTATTAAACAAAATTTTTTATGCAATTTTTTATCACATTTTTATTAAAACTAACAAATGTTAATACATATAAATTAATTTAATATAATAGGATAGATATCTTTAAGGAAGGTATAAAATACATTAAAAGATTAATCAAAGTAACTCTTGTGTTTGAATATACGCCAATGAAAATGCCGGTTTAAGGTTGCTTTGTATTTAACAAGCAACCTTAAACCGGCAACAGAAATATATTGTATAATTAATACTTACAACCTATTACAGATAATTTTTATACCAGCGACATCTCCAATACCTGATGCATTGTTTTTACGTAATGAAAATTAATCCCTTTAATAAAATCAGGCTCTATTTCTTTCACATCTTTTTCGTTCTGCCAGCACATAATAATATCTTTTATGCCCGCCCTCTTAGCGGCAAGCACTTTTTCTTTGATTCCCCCCACCGGCAATACCTGACCTCTCAAGGTAATTTCACCCGTCATAGCCAGAAAAGGTTTTACTCTTCTACCAGTAAATGCAGATGTAATAGCGGTAAGCAAAGTAATACCTGCACTAGGACCATCTTTAGGTACGGCACCATCTGGTACATGCACATGTACATTCTTTTTAGAAAAATCATCTACACTTATACCATACTTTCTGGCATTAGCCTGTAAATAAGTATACGCTGTAGAAGCACTCTCCTTCATTACATTTCCTAAATTACCAGTTAGCTTCACCTCTCCTTTTCCTTCACTCAATAAAGTTTCTACAAAAAGAATATCTCCACCTACATAAGTCCAGGCAAGCCCTACAGCAACTCCGGTAGTATTAACGGTCTTGTATATTTCGTTGCTATATCTAGGTTGTCCCAATATTGTTTCTAGATCAGAAACTGATACATTCGATCCCACTTTTCCATGGGTAGCATATTCTTTTGCTTCATAGCGCATTACCGATGCCACCTGACGTTCCAGTTCTCTTACACCACTTTCTTTGGTATAACTTTCTATCAGTTTTTCTAATACCTTATCGCCTAAATTTATTTTCACCTTTGCCAAGCCATGTGCCTCTTTTTGCTTAGGAACTAAGTGTCTTTTAGCTATTTCTATTTTCTCTTCAATAGCATATCCACTCAAATCAATTATCTCCAGACGATCGCGAAGTGCAGGTTGAATATTTTGAATATTATTTGCAGTAGCGATGAACAATACTTTACTTAAATCATATTCCAGTTCCAGATAGTTATCGTAAAAAGCATGATTCTGTTCAGGATCCAATACTTCTAATAATGCAGAAGAAGGATCGCCTCTATGATCATTACCTACTTTATCTATCTCATCCAGTATCATTACCGGATTGGAGGTTTTTACCTTTCTGATATTTTGTATAATACGTCCAGGCATTGCTCCAATGTATGTTTTACGATGACCACGAACTTCACTTTCATCATGCAAACCACCCAAACTGATTCGAGTATACTTTCTGCCAATAGCATGTGCTATACTCTTACCTAAAGATGTTTTACCTATTCCCGGAGGGCCCAAAAAACAAAGGATTGGGCTCTTCATATCTCCCTTCAATTTCAGTACGGCAAGATATTCCAGTATTCTGTTCTTTATTTTCTCCATACCATAATGCTCTGCATCCAGCACTTTCTTGGCATTGATTAAATCGTAATTATCTGCTGTATAATCTTCCCAAGGAAGATCAAGCATCAGATCAAGATGATTATATACCACCGAATAGTCGGGTGTAGTAGGATGCATTCTCTCCAGCTTTTCAATACCAGATTTAAACATTGCCTTTGCCGTATCATTCCATTTCTTAGCCTCCCCTTTCTTCTTCATTTCTACCACCTCGCGCTCATTGGCATCGCCACCAAGCTCATCCTTAATACTTTTCAACTGTTGTTGCAGAAAGTATTCGCGTTGTTGCTTGTCTATTTCACTTCTGGTCTTGGTGTTTACTTTATCTTTCAGTTCTGCAAACTGAAGATCATTCTGCAACAGCATAGTCAACTGTTCTGCTCTAGCCTTCAGATTGTCCGTTTCCAGCAGGTCTTGTTTCTTTCCTAATTCATTGTGTAAATTGGTACTCACAAAGTTGATTAAGAACAATGGGCTTTCTATATTCTTTAATATAATGGCCGCTTCAGAAGGAATATTGGGTGATAACTGAATGATTTGTGTAGCCAGATCTTTAATTGAAGAAATGTACGCATCAAAGTTGTCGTCGTTTATTACTTCATCTTCTCCAAGTAGAGATACATTGGCTTTGAAATAAGGTTCTTC
>CANFLJ010000202.1 GCA_947447815.1 Chitinophagaceae bacterium
CAAGGCGATAAAATTCCCCATGTAAAAGATGTTGATTATCAGCAATTGTTGCAATTAATGGCGTATTTGCAACAAAAAGGTCAATTAATATGTAATGATGCATTGAATAAACAAGGTGAAATTATAGCTACCAACGTTTATATCAAAGATGCTAAAAGAATTTACCACCTGTTGCCCTCTTCTACTAAAGAAGGTAAGAAACTAGCAGCAATGCATTATTTAATAGATAACGAAATAACCAAAAATGCCGGCTCAAATTATGTTTTTGATTTTGAAGGTTCCGATATAAAAGGTGTGCAGCAATTTTATCTGCAATTTGGTGCTATACCACAACCTTATTTTAGATTACATCAGAACAACTTACCCTTCTGGTTGAAACTGATAAAGAAATAAAACTAGTTTAGATTTAAAGCTATTGGGATCAATCCTGTTCGTGTACCTGCAGCTTCTTTTCTTTTGCCCAGGATAGTGCTATAGCTAATTGTTCTTCTCTGGTAAGATTGGAGTTATCAAGAATTACCGCATCTTCAGCCTTTCTTAAAGGGCTAAATTCTCTGTTGCTATCTATATAATCTCGCATCTCCAGATTATTCTTTACTTCTTCGATGGTAATGTTTGGATTTTTGGCATAGAGTTCTTTAAATCTGCGTTCTACTCTAATACCATTATCTGCGGTAACAAATATTTTCAATTGAGCATAGGGGAATACGGTAGTACCAATATCGCGGCCATCCATTACAATACCTTTCTTTTTGCCCATGAGTTGTTGCTGGGCTACAGCAAACTCTCTTACAGCCTTTATAGCAGCTACTTCGCTTACATTTTCGCTTACCAGCATATCTCTTATTAGCAATTCTACATTCTCATCATTCAGGTACATATCGCTGGTACCTTCTTCATCATTATAATAGAAATGAAGTTTGATATTATCAAGTGCTTCCAATACTTTCTCTTCATTGTTCCAATCAATATGTTCCCGAAGAAAATATAAAGTGATAGCACGGTACATGGCACCACTATCTATAAATACATAGGACAATTTCTTAGCTAAGGCCTTAGCTAAAGTACTTTTACCGCATGAAGAATATCCATCTATTGCAATAATTATCTTTCTCATGAGTAGAATTATATTGCAATATTACACAATGCTTTAGAACAAATAAAATAGAAAAGCAAATTGGGGAAAGATATTAACCCAATAAATCAACCCCACTAAAACTTAGTGGTAATAATTGATCTGCTTTGGCAATCACGTATACTTCCCCTTCCATACCACTCAAAATCAAGCGGATTGGTTGGCTAAATCTAACTTCTGTTTCTACCAAAGCCTGACGGCACATTCCACAAGGTGAAATTGGACGGTTACTCAGTGTATCTGGATTAAAATTATGGTAAGTAACAGCCATAGCAGCTATCGGTTCATCTGGAAACAAAGCGCCTGAAGATGCCAGCAACGATCTTTCGGCACAAATACTCACCGGATAACTTGCATTTTCCTGATTAGTACCAGTAACTAGTTTTCCATTATTTAATTTGGCAACAGCAGATACCTTAAATTTTGAATATGGTGCGTAAGCAGTAGTAGTTAGTTTACGGGCTTCTCTCAACAATGTAGCATCTTCTTCATTCAGCTGATCTATTGAATCATATACTTCAAAAGACAGTTCTATCGTTTTTTTATTCATCAGATCGTTTTTTAGATGACAAAGTCCTCAATCGAAATTGAAGACTTTGTAAAAATCAGGCGATAAATATAGTAATTTTATTCAAATAAATATTTAATTAATTGATTTAAATATTCTTTTCCATCTTGGGCCACCACTCCAGCTAAACCAGATTAAAGAAGCCTTTCCTACAACATGAGTTTCCGGAACAAAACCCCAGAAACGGCTATCCTGACTTCTGTGTCTGTTATCACCCATCATCCAGTAGTAATTATATTTACAAGTATAGTTACTGGTCTCTTTTCCATCGATAAAGAATTTACCTTCTTTCTCTTCCAGATTTGCGTGCTCGTATACACTAATTAATCTTCTGTATAAATCAATATTGGAAGCAGTCAAATGAAGTGTTTCTCCTTTAGCTGGTATTTTGATAGGTCCGTAGTTATCTCTTGACCAACCAGCAGAAATTGTACTGAAAGGAAATACAGAATGATCTCTTTTATAGGTAGCTATTGACAACTTTGTGTGCAAATAACCTTCAACCAACTCTTTTTCTTTCAAAGTCATGTTTAACACAACAAAACCATTTGGGGCTTCTATTTCAGTTTGATCCTGGGTAATATTGGTACCTAAATTTTCATTTAAAAAATCACCTGTTATATTTTTACCATTCGTAGGTACGAAATATTCCTGTTGGAAATCAACGGGAGAATCAGCTTGTTTACCATTTACATACAGTACACCTTCTTTTACTTGTACTTCATCACCGGCAACTGCTGTACATCTTTTGATATAGTTATCAGTTTTATCATAAGGATGAATCAGTATTGGATATTGTGATAATAGTAATTGTCTGTCACCATGTATTTCTGGGCTTTCTCTAAGAACATCATAATAAGGCATCTTTGATCCAAAACCAGGCAGATTAATAATAGTATCTCCCGCAGGGAAGTTGAATACTACAACATCATTTCTTTTTACCCAGGTATAGCCTGGTATTCTATGATAATCCAATTGAATCCATTTTAAATAAGATGGAGTGGTTTCCGATGTAGGCATGGTATTATGTACAAAAGGAAAGGCCAGTGGTGTAGTAGGAATACGTGGGCCATAACACACTTTATTTACAAACAGAAAGTCATTTACCAATAGTGTCTTTTCCATACTCTCGGAAGGAATCACGTATGCTTCAAATACAAAAGTGCGAATGATTGTAGCAGCCACAATTGCAAATACTGCAGCATCTACCCACTCGCGAGAACCTGATTTTTTGTAACGGTTAAATATTTCTTTACCTCCCCACTTTACATCTTTATTATTACCCAACATAGGTAAGTATATAAATGGAACAAACGTAACCAGGGTATGAGACATCAGATCGAACTTTGCAAAGTGCATTACGAAGATAATCGTAATCCAGATGGTTATAAACTGACCGGCAATAGGGATCAATTGAAGCCAGAACCACTTCTTATTGATATCACACTTCTCTACCATTATCCAGGTACTATAAATAGGTATAAATGCTTTCCATGCATCTTCTATTCCCATCTTTTTAAATAAAGTATACACTCCATAGTGCCAACCTACTATATACAATATCAGAAAAAAAGTTCCCATGTCTTATTGTTTATCTTAATAAAATTTGAAGCAAGATTAATGGATTAATTAAAACTTCGCCGCTATTTGGTTTATGAATTTTGTTAAACTTGTTTAACTTATGTCTAAGCTGATGAACGGTAAGAGCGTTTCATAAGTTTAAACGGTTCAAGAAGTTCAATGGGTTGATTAAATAAATAAAGTGTTTTCAAAATGTATAATTTAAGTTTTCCAACATTTCAACTTTTTAAACCCCATAAAACCATTTAAACCTTTTGAACTTCTTGAACCCATTAAACCTTTCTTACAACTTAACCTAAGTTATTTACCCCTTCTCCTCTTCACTTGATTCCACAACTCATCCATTTCTTCCAGTGTCATATTATGAAGATCTTTCTTTTGTTCATTCGCCATTTCTTCCATCTGATTAAAACGACTGATAAATTTCTTGTTGGTCTTTTCCAAAACTCCTTCAGCGTCTATTTTCAGAAAACGGGCATAATTAATCAGACTAAAAAGAACATCTCCAAACTCTTCCTCTATATGTTCCTGTGTATGATGCTGGGTAATTGCTTCCTGCAATTCGCCCATTTCTTCTTCCACCTTTTTCCATACATCTTCTTTATTGTCCCACTCAAATCCTACCTGTTTGGCCTTCTCCTGTATTCTGATAGCTTTCACCATTGCAGGCAAAGATCTTGGCACGCCACCAAGGATAGTCTTCTTGCCCTCTTTTAGTTTTAGCTTCTCCCAGTTTTTCTTTACATCTTCTTCATTATTCACCACCGTATCACTGTATATATGAGGATGTCGGAAGATCAGTT
This sequence comes from Chitinophagaceae bacterium, assembly GCA_947447815.1. Taxonomy (GTDB): domain Bacteria; phylum Bacteroidota; class Bacteroidia; order Chitinophagales; family Chitinophagaceae; genus CANFLJ01. The sequence continues at coordinate 4,088 of CANFLJ010000202.1, forward strand.
TATCGCAAACACCATTAATTACTTCATCCAGGGTAAACTGTTTTTCTTCGGTAGCAATTCGGGCATAAAAGGTAATATGTAATAATATATCCCCCAGTTCTTCTTTTAAATTCTTCCAGTCATGATCGGTAATAGCATCTGCCAGTTCAAAAGTTTCTTCTATGGTCAATGTTCTGAGGGTATCAATGGTTTGCTTTTTATCCCATGGACATTGTTCCCTTAGCTCGTTCATTATCTTAACCAGTCTCAGAAGGCTTTCTCCGTTTGTTTCCATTTCAATTTACATTATTAAGGTACAATATTAAGGTTTAAAAGGCACAAAGGCAACAAGGCACATAGGCACAAAGTTTACTACAAGGTAAAGAGGCAATTGCAAATTAACAAGTAGGTCTGTTGAATTCTATATAAACAGAAAGAGGGAAAGCATTTTGGCTTTCCCTCTTCAAAGTATCCTGGATAAATAAGGAATTAAAATCACGACTCACGATATATCCTCACGATTCACGATTTGTATTA
>CANFLJ010000203.1 GCA_947447815.1 Chitinophagaceae bacterium
AAGCTAAAGGCCAACCTGATCACTAAAGTAAATACAAGTTCACTTGCTTTTATCTTTGAAAAGAATGAGATTCAATTGAATAAACTACCTATGGAGTTTGATGGTTCATTCGGTTTCTTAAAAGAAGGTTACGACATGAACTTTAATGTACACACCGTTGATGCCAGTCTATACGAAGTACTCGGCGCATTACCTTCATCTTACATGCCTTGGTTCAACAAAATGGATGCTAAGGGTAACACCGAAATTAAGTTTGTATTGAAAGGAAAATACGAAGCTATCAACAACAAAAAGCCCGACCTTTCATTGGGTATTAAAATCCGCGATGGTTATCTGGATTACGAAAAAGCCCCCGACGCGTTGCAGAATTTGTATCTGGACTTTGACACTCATATGCCGCAACTCAATACCGATAGTCTGAAAGTGAATATCGATTCTCTTTCATTTGATATAGACAAGAGTTTCTGGAAGAGTAATTTTCACATAACAGGATTAAATAAACCAGCACTAAAAGCACATATCAACGCAGTACTTGATCTGGCTAAAATAGACCAGGCTTTAGGAATGAAAGGATTGGAAATGCGGGGCAAGTACACCCTCAACCTAAATGCCGATGGAGCATACAGTACCAGCATAGTGCCTGCAGGGCTAAGAAGAATGGATACGGTGATTAGTAGTATACCAAACTTCCAGTTCACCTCCTCACTAACCGATGGCTATTTAAAATTAACCCAGTTACCAAAAGCCATTGACCATTTAGGTTTCAATATTAATGCATCCTGTACTGATGGCAACTATCAGCATACTACTATCGATCTTAAAGAGCTGGATGTGAAGGTACTGGATAATTACATCAAGGGTTTTGTGAAGTTACAAGGAGCATCGGCATTTGGTGTAGATGCAGATCTTAAGGTATTATTCAAACTGAAAGACATCAAGGACTTTTATCCGCTGGATTCTACTATAAAACTAGAGGGAAACCTGCTGGCAGATGTCCAGTCGAAGGGATTACTAGATATGACAAAAAAAATATATCCTGTAGTACAAGCAACCGTCAACCTGAAGGACGGTTCTGTAAAAACAAAGTACTATCCAAGTCCTATAGAAAAGATACAGGTATCAGCATCTGTAGCTAGTAAAACTAGTTCACCTAAGGATGTAACTATATCTGTGTTGCCTATCTCCTTAAGTTTCGAAGGACAGCCATTTATGGTAAAAGCCGATGTAAAGAATCTTCAGAATATAAGATACGACATCAGCTCGGAGGGCACCATAGACATTGGAAAAATATATTCTGTATTTGCATTAAAAGGATATGATATTAAGGGTCTAATAAAGGCAGATTTAGCGCTTAAAGGTCTACAGAGCGATGCTACAGGCGGACACTATGATCGTTTATTTAATTCGGGTTCATTATCCGTAAAAGACCTTTCCTTAGTATCGGATTTATTCCCTAAACCATTCGAAATAAAAGATGGTGTATTCCATTTTGACCAGGATAAAATGCTGTTTGATAAGTTTCATGCTAGCTATGGCAGTTCCGATTTTCAACTGAATGGCTATCTGAATAATGTAATTAATTATGCACTAAAAGAAAACGCACCACTGCAAGGCCAGTTCGATTTAAAAAGCAATCACCTGAGCATAGATGAGTTTATGGCTTTCGCTGGTAACGATACTACAAAAACAACAAATACTGCTCCTGCAAAACCTGCTAATAAAGGGGTTGTAATCATTCCTTCTAACCTTGCAGTAAACTTCAATGCATTTATTAATAACGCCACCTATAATGGCCTGCGTATAGATAGTATAAAGGGACAGATGAGTATGAACAATGGCATACTTAAAATGATAAAGAGCGGCTTTAATATAGTAGGTGCTCCTGTAGTGATGGATGCTACTTACCAGAGTAAGAGTCCTAATCAAGCCATGTTTGATTACCATATCAATGCGCAGAATTTTAATATCAAGAAAGCATACGATCAGATAACCATGCTGCAACAAACCATGACGTCGGCTAAGTATGTACAAGGTATAGTATCGCTTGATTATAGCCTATCAGGCAGATTGGACGAGAACATGATGCCAGTTATGCCATCCTTAAAAGGGGCAGGAACGCTATCATTAGCAGATGTAAAACTGAAAGGTTTCAAATTAATGAATGTAGTTAGCAAAGCTACCGATCGTGATAGCCTAACCAACCCTAGTCTGACGAAAGTAGACATAAAATCTACCATCAAGAATAACATTATCACTATCGAAAGAACAAAAATGAAAATCTTAGGTATGAGACCAAGATTCGAAGGACAAGTAAGTCTGGACGGTCGCCTGAATCTGAAAGGAAGAATAGGTTTACCACCTCTGGGAATTTTTGGTATCCCATTTAGTGTAACAGGAACGCAAACAGCACCTAAAGTAAAACTTAAACGAGGCAGCGAAAAGGATAATTTGCAGGAAACACCAGATGAAGGAAACTAAGAAACAAATTTGATGATGTTATAATAAATATATAAACTAAAACATTAAAAGGAATTAATTAATAAATCAGTTAATCCGAAATTTCACTAATTCGTTAATCCCCTGAATTCATTAGCACATTAGCTAATTATCACATCATCAAATTGCATTTTCTCCTACCTCCTCTTATCATTGTGAATTAATTATCTTCTTCATTTCCTTTTACCTCTATAGATTTGTGCACAATAATCTACTTGAATGTATTTAACCAGAAAGATATTAAGCTTACTCATTTTATCACTTGCTCTACCACTAACATTTTATGCTCAGAGCAAGAACTTCATATTTATACAAAGCGAAAGGAAGCAACCTTTCTACGTTATTTTAAATAATAAAACAAACAGCTCAACCCCCGAAGGATACCTTATTCTTCCACAGATTCCCCAAGGCAAACACCTCTTAACAATAGGATTCCCAAAGAATATGTTTCCTGAACAACAGTTTCTATTGGAGATAAAAGAAGACAAGGGCTACTCTTTTAAAAGAACCCCAAGCAATGTATGGCAACTATTCGATCTAACCAGTTTCGTTACCATTAATCCTGTTACTAATATTGATTCTGCCTTAGCAGAAACGAAGAAACCATATATAATTGAAGAACCTAAGAAAGAGAATACAGCAATCGTAAAAGAAATATCAAAACCTATAGAAGCAGTAAAGCCTGTATTAGAATCGAAGAAAGAAACACCTGTTGTAATAGAAAAACCTATTGAAACTGTTGCAAAAAAAGTAGACACTATTGCTGTGCCGGTTGCTATTATGGAAAAGAAAGTTGTAGCCGAGACTCCTTTGCTAGAAAAAAAGGCAGACACTATTACATCAATAAAACCTTCCATTCTAATAGAAACCAAAAAAGATACAGTAACAATAGATAAAACGACACCAGTAATAGAACAAAAAATAGTAGCGTCTGTAAAGCCAGAAGTAGTTAAAGAAAAGAAAGAAGTAACCGAAATAGCTATTAAAAGAACAGAATTGGATATTCCAATCTTTGTAGATACTACAGGCAAAAAGTCCGACTCAATTTTAGTTAATCATAAAGTAGATAGTATCATTCTTGTTGCTGCTGTAATAGAAAATAAAGCAGTTGTAGAAGTGGCAAAAAAAGAACTGATCAGCAAGCACTCTTCTATTAAATTGATACTGGAAAAACAACAAGCAACTGGTATCGATAAAATATTTACCGATAGCAACGAATATGGTATAGACACTATTGCTGTATACATCCCATTACCTGCAATACCTAAAACCATGAAGCCTGCTACAGGCGCTACCATTTCTTCTCCTGTTCAAAGTAAAGTAATACTAACAGATGAAGATTTTAAAAAGCTTAGACTTACGATGGCATCGGCTGCTGCTGATGATGATATGATTGCCTTAGCTGTAAAAACAACCAACAATAAATTGGTAGAGGTAAAACAAATAAAAAATCTGAGTACTTTATTTTTAAATGATGACAGTAAACTACGTTTCTTTAAAGCAATGAAGGGTTCCGTAAAAGACCTCAACAATTTTCCTTCTCTGGTGAGCGAGTTAAGTGAGGCAAAGAATATTGCAGCTTTTAAAACACTATAGAACACAGGAACTGGTAAACAATAATCAATGAGTAGATACTTTTTAGAGGTTGCTTATAAAGGAAAGGGATTCAGCGGGTTTCAAATCCAGCAAAATGCAGTTACTATTCAATCGGAGATAGAAAAGGCCTTGTTGATTTATTGTAAACAAAGCATTGAACTTACTGGATCTTCCCGCACTGATGCTGGAGTACATGCAACACAAAATTTCTTTCATTTTGATTCCGATAAAATCTTCACAGCTAAAGAAGTGTATCACTTAAATGCCATTCTACCATCCGCTATCGTTATTAAAAATATTATCCCCGTAAAAGCAGATGCGCATAGTCGCTTTGATGCTATTGGCAGAGAATATTACTACCATATCTATCAATCTAAAAATCCTTTTCTGGAAGAGTTTGCTTGGTATTATCCTTACAAATTAAACGTTGATACTTTGCAGGAAGTAGCCACTATATTATTTAAACATACCAACTATACTTCCTTCTCCAAGAAGAATACACAGGT
>CANFLJ010000204.1 GCA_947447815.1 Chitinophagaceae bacterium
CTGGTAGTAGTCATCTTTGGTATAAGTATGGAAGGCGCATTTACATTTTACGCATCTTCCAGCGAAATAGAAGATAGAAAACTCCTCCCTATAGGATTAGTATGGGCATTGGTAATGACAGCCATATTGTATTTCTTATTGCCTGTTTATTTTCTTCATTTCGAGCATTATACCAATGATCAATCAGCGCTTTACCGAGACTATGGTTGCTTGTATACAATGGGTATTTTGTTGACCAATTATACCCTCTCTTTATTTTATAGTAAAGGCGATTATTATTTGCCCAATATGGCAATGGGTATTTTAAATGCTCTTTTTATTGCAGTAGTTTTTTACCTGCACTTCATCATTAAAAACGATGATTGGGTAATGAAATCTTACTTCTTTTACAATTTATCACAAGGATTATTGTTGTTACTATTATATAAGTTTAAAGTACTGAACAATCAATCATTTATCCTGCCCGATAATGCGGAGATAAGTAGCGTTTTTCAGTTTGCTTTTACTTGCTTCATGGCCAACTTAGTATTCTTTCTGGTATATCGTATTGACTTCTGGTTTGTAAAAGCATATTGTAGTAGCGATGATCTGGGCAATTATATACAAGCTTCCAAGTTGGGACAAATGCTACTGATTATCCCTCAAATAATTGCTAGTGCCATATTCCCTCAAACAGCTACAGGCAATAATGTTGATGGAATAGTATCGGCTATTAAATCTCTTTCTAAATTATTATTACAGTTATTCCTCTTCATAATAGTGCTTACAGCAATATTGGGGAAATTCTTGTTTGTATTGATATTTGGAGCAAGCTTCAGTACCATGTTCCTACCGATGTTGATATTGTTGCCCGGAATATTTTTCCTTTGCAATCTTACATTATTATCTGCCTATTTTGGAGGTAAGGGCAAGGTTAAAACAAATTTACATGGAGCAATAATAGCTTTGATAGTAGTGGTAGCAGGTAATCTGATCATGTTGAATCATTATAGTATCAGAGTAGCTGCTACGGTAAGTACTATTGGCTATGGTATTAATTATGGGTATGCCATATGGAAGTTTAAAAAACAGGAAACCTATAGTTGGTTCGAATTGTTCTATTGGAATAAGGCAGATTGGAATTGGTTAATAAAAATGTTGTGGAAGAAATAAAGAATCAAAAGAAAATATTGTGGCTAGCTAGCTGGTATCCAGGTGAGTATGAACTCACTAATGGCGACTTTGTTCAGCGTCATGCACGGGCTTTGTCTTTGTACACCAAAGTTGATGTTATTCATGTTGCACAAGCCGGTATAGATGTTCCTACCAAGAAAAACACTACCATCGATAAAGAAGGTAGCCTTACAGAATACAATTATTCTTTTCACCATAATCCTTTATCAATTAGTTTCCTGAATAAGGTCTTTTATAACCTACGATATTTATCTTTCTACAAAAAGATTTTAAAGCAATATATAGCAGATAAAGGCATGCCTGATATAGTGCACGTTCATGCGCCAATGAAAGCTGGTATACTCGCACTCTGGTTAAAGAAGAAGTATGGTATACCCTTTGTAGTTACCGAACATTCCTCCATGTACGACCCTGCAGCAAAGGATAATTTCTTTTATCGTTCCAGCTACTTTAAAAATAATACAACCAAAGTCTTTAAACAAGCAGAATCCGTTACTTGTGTTTCAGATGCTATCGGTCAAATGATAAAGAATATATTTCATTTGTCTACAGTCAAAGTAATTCATAATGTAGTACAGACCGACTTGTTTTACCTTGATGAAAATAGACCGGCTGAAGTTACAAAACCATTTGTTTGGTTGCATGTTTCTTCTATGTATCCCTTAAAAAATGTAGAAGGTATTATACAGGCATTTGCAAGGGTAGAAGACAGTAATAAGAGCTGGCAATTAAGATTGGTTGGTCCTCCTAACGCATCTGTATTAAAGCTAATTAAAGATGTGGGACTGGAGCATAAAATATTGGTAGTTGGAGAGTTGCCTTACGATTCAGTTGCTCAGGAAATGAAGGCGGCTAATGCATTCGTTATGTTTAGCAAACACGAAAACTTTCCCTGTGTAATAGCCGAAGCACATTGTTGTGGAATCCCAATAATTGCATCGGATGTAGGTGGTATAAGCGAAGCAGTAAATGTGGAGAATGGAATTTTAGTGCCTTCAGAAAATATAGAGGTATTGGCACACTCTATCACTGTATTGATGAAAAATTATGCTTATTATAATGCTAAGGATATAGCTGAAAAAGCAAAGCTTTCCTACAGTGAAGAAACTATAGGAAAGCTATTAATGTCTTTATATCAATAAGATGCTTGATTTATCACAAATCACGACTCACGACTCACGTATATCACGATTGATTTATTGTGAATTCATTCTATGCCCAGAGGTTATTTGGATATACATTATCAGCAACCAGTTTAGCTACTTTAGTTAATACATCCGGAGCATCTTCTTTGTATGTGACACCAAACCATTGTGCATCGGTAGTTACTATTTTTACATCCCCAATCTTATTGGTAATAAAATGATTCACTACCAAAGGAAGGAAGAACTCTGATTTTGGTTCTTGAATACTTTTATCAAGGAAAGAAGAAAATATACTATCACATAGGTTAATGAAGTTAGGCGCAAAACACATAAAGTTCATGCTTACACTTTCTTCTCCCGTTAAGCTATGAATACCGCTTTCGTCTTCAAATACAACACCAGATTCATTCGTATAAATCTTTGTTCTTTCGTTTACAGTTACCAGATTAAGATTAGCATCTACTTCGCAAACGCCTCTGCTTACACTACCATTTTCACTTAGTGTATTATTTAGTTTATATCCTATAATACCATAAGTAGTGTCATTACATGCTGTTGTTAAGAAATTGTATGCTTTTACAAATGCATCCTTACCATAAAAGTCATCTGCATTGATTACTGCAAATGGTTCTTTAACGGTTTCTTTACAGCATAATACAGCGTGGGCAGTTCCCCATGGTTTTACTCTATCGGCAGGAACGGTATGATTTCCTAAATGAGCATTTAATTCCTGAAACACGTAATCAATCTGAATCTTACCTTGAATTTTAGGTTCAATCTGCGCTTTGAAAGAATCAGCAAATTCTTTTCTGATGATAAAAACTACTTTACCAAATCCTGCGCTGATAGCGTCATAAATAGAGTATTCCATAATGGTTTCACCCGATGGGCCAAACGACTGTACTTGTTTCATACTGCCATATCTGCTGGCCATACCTGCGGCTAGTACCACTAAAGTTGGTTGTTGCATAATCACTTTTGTTTGTTTGAAGGCGGCAAAAGTAAAGGTTTAAGCCTTAAATTTTGCATTACATCTTTGTTAACCCCTTTTTATAACCTTATTTTCAAGGTCCAGATGAAGCTCTTTTATTCCTTGAAGTACTAATTCAGCTACTTTTCTGGCTCCCAGTTCACTAAAATGCGTGTTATCTTGTTTGCCTAAAGGAAAATTTGGATGCTCTCCGGGTTCTAGCCAGTTGAAAAGTAATTTAGAGTGTTCATTACCCAGTTTTTGGTAAAGGGCTCTGCTCTTTTCGTCCAGATCAATAAGTGGAGTATTGGTTGCTTTAGCTACTTCTCTTACCAGAGCTGAATATATCAAATGGGTCTCTTTAATATTGCCTACAGTATCAAAATATCTTCTACTCACTGGGGTTAAAAGTACTGGAATGGCCTTTTTGTTTCTGGCCTCAGTAATAAACTTATTAAGGTTCGATTTATAATCTTCCGGAGAGGTATAACGATCTACTTTCTCTTTAGATTCATCGTTGTGTCCAAACTGAATAAATACATAATCTCCTTCCTTCAAACTATCAGCAACCGGATTCCAGAGATTTTCAGAAATAAATGTTCGGGTACTTCTACCATTCTTAGCCCTGTTATCTACGGTAACACTGGAATCGAAGAAGTATACAAATGGCATGCCCCAACCTGTTTCAGGGTAGGTTTTTACTTCTTTCTTAGCAATAGTGGAATCACCAATTAAGTATATCTTGATGTTTCTGGAAGGAATGATAAATGATAAACAACCTGCAAATGCTAGTAAGCCGATGCTTCTTTTTAATTTCTGATTCATAATAAAGTGAATAATGAGAATGCAAATTACAATCAAAAAAGCTTTCCTACTATACTTTCGAGAAAAGATAATTTCACAATTAGCATCTCTTTACTTTTTAGTTACCACTTACCTTTGCCCATAAATATTAAAACATGTTAGTAGCTACATCTCCTGTTTCATTTACCGAATCTGCATTAACAGAACTTAAAAGATTAAAGAACGAAGAAGGTTTCGATACCACAAAATCTTTAAGAGTAGGAGTGAAGGGTGGTGGATGTAGTGGCATGACTTACGTATTAGGCTTTGACGAAAAAACAGCAGAAGACGAAGAATACAGCTTCGAAGATCTAACCTTTGTTATGAATAAAAGCCATGGTCTTTACCTTTTTGGAATGAAAATTGATTGGTCAGATGGATTGAACAGTCGTGGATTTACTTTCACTAACCCTAATGCATCTAAAACCTGCGGCTGCGGAACCAGTTTCAGCGTGTAGTTTTTCCC
>CANFLJ010000205.1 GCA_947447815.1 Chitinophagaceae bacterium
AATAATTTTACGAAATTGGCACCTAAAGTTTCAGCTTGAATGATTTCGGTTGGTGTCATACAGCCTGGGCACCAAAGCATATTATTATTGATAGCTACCTGAGCTACGCTTTCTACTAATCCTGGACAAACTAAGAAATCGGTACCTGCATTAACGAAATCCTGCGCCATTTTACCATTTTTCATTGTACCGATACCAAGATACATACCTGGTAATTCTGTATCGGCAACTTTTCTTAAAACTTCAAAGTTCTTAAGAGCAGCAACTCCTCTGTTGGTGTATTCAAATGCTCTGATACCAGCTTTGTACAAAGCTCTAAGTACATCAGCACTTACTTCTGCATCCTTGTAAAAAAATAATGGTAAAGTTCCTTGTTGGATAATTGTTTCGAGAATGATTGATTTCTTGTCCATGACGTTATAATTTATAATTTGAACGCGAAATTGAGACATTTATAATTAACAACATAATAAAAATTTTATTCATTTGAATTTAATCATCAAAAAAAGAGCTGAATAAGACTTTTTTACAATACGTAAACGATAGCGTAATTTTATTTTATTTATTAATCGTCTTTCTTTAGTTTTGCAAACGAAAATTATTTTTTATAATATAAAATATGTTCGCTTTCTTATAAAACTTTAATAATTATTAATTAAAACAACTTATGTCAAAGAAAATTGTGACCTTAGGAGAAATCATGTTAAGATTATCTACACCAGGGTTTGAAAGATTTGTTCAGTCTGATAGTTTCGATGTAAACTATGGTGGTGGTGAAGCAAATGTTGCTGTAGCTGCTGCTAATTATGGTCTGGAAGGTGTTTTTGTAACTAAAGTTCCAGATAACGCTATTGGACAAGCTGCTATCAATGCAGTTAGTCGTTATGGTGTTAATACTAAATTTATTGCTAAAGGCGGTAAAAGATTAGGAATCTATTTCTTAGAAACTGGAGCATCTGTAAGAGCTTCTCAGGTTATATATGATCGTGCTAATGCTTCTATTGCTGAAGCTGAAATAGCTGACTTTGACTTTGATAAAATATTTGAAGGTGCTGATTGGTTCCATACAACTGGTATTACTCCAGCTTTAAGTGATAAATCTGCTGCATTAACTTTAGCTGCATTGAAAGCTGCAAAAGCTAAAGGTGTAACTACTTCTATTGATCTTAACTACCGTAAGAAATTATGGAGTCCTGAAAAAGCAAGATCTGTAATGACAGAACTTTGTCAATATGTGGATGTATGTATTGGTAATGAAGAAGATGCAGATACCACTTTAGGTTTCAAACCAGAAGGTACAGATGTAACAAAAGGCGAATTGAACCTTGAAGGATACAAGAGCGTTTTCAAACAAATGCAAGAAAAATTTGGATTTAAATATATTGCAACAACTTTAAGAGAAAGCCATAGTGCTTCTGATAATGGCTGGTCAGCATTATTATTTGATGGTACTGAATTTTATCATTCTAAGAAATATGAGTTACGTATCGTTGACCGTGTAGGTGGTGGAGATTCTTTTGCTTCAGGACTTATCTATGCATTAGTAACTGGTAAGAACATTAAGGATGCTGCTGAGTTTGCAGTTGCAGCTTCAGCTATCAAACACACTATTCCAGGTGATTTCAATCATGCCACTTTGAAAGAAGTGAATGAATTGGTTGCTGGTGATGGTTCTGGTAGAGTACAACGCTAGATTATAACCCCAAATAAAAAATCCGTTTGCAATGCAAGCGGATTTTTAGTTTTAATTCATTTATAAATTTAATATTATGGTATTAGGTAATCTTGTAAATACAGAAAAGTATAACGCATTGCACCCAAGGTTTGCAAAAGCGTTTGAAGCTATCAAACAACTGGATTTTGCTACTTTGGAAGTAGGCAAATATGAGATAGATGGAAAAGATATTTTCTATCTAGTATCTGCTAAAGAAGGTGGGAAAATAGAAGGTGCAAAGTTTGAAGCGCATGACAATTATATAGATATACAAATTTGTCCAGAAGGAACTGAGAAACTAGGATGGAAACCAAGACATAAATGTTTAGAACCAGTAGATGCTTACAATCCTGAAAAAGATGTAACTTTTTTTAAGGATCAGCCTGATACCTACTTCGATTTCCATGCAGGAGATTTTGCAATATTCTTTCCTGAAGATGTTCATGCTCCGCAAATAGGTGAGGGTGTCATTAAGAAGATTGTTATCAAAGTAAAGATTTAGAACCGTTTAACCCAGAATTTGCATTAGAGATTCTATTCCAAGCTCCAAATGCTTCAAACATCCCGAAGTTACGGGGCTTGATTTTTTACTGTTACCATAATTCACTATGCTTTCCAGTAAAAAATCTGCTCAACCATTTGTCTTTATTGCATTTGTAACTTTCATAACGTTACCTATTGCAAAATCCGGGTTTAAAAGGGTTTAAAGATTTAAGATGTTCAAGGTTTGAATCAATAAATTTAGCGTATACAAAAAGAGGAGCGAAATTGTTCGCTCCTCTTTTGCTTTTAAATTGAGTAAAGAGTATAAAAATCAATGAAATGTAATTGTATATAGTTAACGTGTTGAACCTTTTAAACTACTTAAACTTCTTGAGTTTCTTGATAATTTTACCCTATTGCATTTTTCAAATCTTCCATCAGATCATCAGCGTCTTCTATTCCAACACTTAATCTTATTAGTCCATCGTTCAAACCATTTTTAATACGTTCTTCTCTTGGTATGGAAGCATGTGTCATGGTTGCTGGATGATTAATTAAAGATTCAACTCCTCCGAGGCTCTCTGCTAATGAAAACAGGTGTGTAGACGATAACACTTTCAATGTAGCTTCTTTACTTTTATCTTTAAGTTCGAAGCTCATCATGCCTCCAAAATCTCTCATTTGTGCTTTAGCAACTGCATATCCAGGATGGTCTTCGAAACCACACCAAAATACTTTATCTACCTTGGGGTGTTGTCTTAAGAAGTGTGCTATCTTTCTGCCATTTTCGCAATGACGCTGCATACGTACGTGTAAAGTTTTGATACCCCTGATTACCAGAAAACAATCCATTGGTCCAGGAACAGCACCACAGCTTTTCTGAATAAAATATAATTGTTCTCTTAAATTGTCGTCGTTCATCATTAAAGCACCTTGAACCACATCGCTGTGACCACCAAGATATTTTGTAGCACTGTGCATGACAATATCTGCACCCAGATCCATTGGATTCTGTAGGTATGGCGAAGCAAAAGTATTGTCAACACAAAGTAGTATGTTATTAGCTTTAGCAATAGCAGCAACCCCCTTAATATCTACGATATTCATTAACGGGTTAGTAGGCGTTTCCGCCCAGATTAATTTGCTTTTTGGAGTGATAACAGCCTTAATGTTATCCAGATTATCCATATTAACATAGATAAATCTGATGCCAAACTTCTCGTAAACCTTGGTGAATAAACGGTAGGTGCCCCCATACATATCAGACGCGGCGATTACTTCATCGCCAGGTTGTAATAGTTTCAAAACCGTATCTGTTGCTGCTACTCCACTGGAAAACGCCAGACCATGTTTTGCATTTTCTATAATCGCATAAGCTTCTTCTAGTGCTTTACGGGTAGGGTTTTGAGAACGAGCATATTCAAAGCCTTTGTTTACACCCGGAGCCGATTGTACATAGGTGGAAGTTTGAAAAATAGGCGTCATTATAGCACCTGTTGACGGATCAGGTTCTGCACCTGCATGAATAAATTTAGTAGCAATCTTCATATAAACTTTGTTTGTCTTAATGGGCGAAAGTATCTCTTACTAGATTAATCTCCAAAGATGTGTGCTAAACAATGTTAGTTTAGTTAATTATCAGCCTACTTTCCTGTAATTGAAGGCAGTGGAGGTATTGCAGTATCTTTACCGATAATTTCTGGCAAACTATTTGTAATAAATGAAATTATTCTAAAACTTTTTTTATGAAAAAGAATACCCAAAGGTTAGCTTTCGATAGTCTGAAAACTATGATAAATAATAGATTCAGGTTAATGTCATTAGTGATCATTATAGTTATCAACTTTAGCTGTACTGTAGCTTATGTACCTACTTATACTCCCAATGTGCCTGAATGGGCACCTAGCTATAGCAATATCAATAAGGTGCAGTATTATTATTTGCCAGATCTGGAATGTTATTATGATGTAGCCCATCATGAATTTATCTATCTGGAAGATAACAAATGGATGTTTACCAGTAGCTTACCTTCAGCATATGAATGGTATGATTTAAATAATTGTTTTACCGTGGTGCTTGATGTAAGAGTAAATGAGCCATGGAAGCATTTTAGTTACTATGTAAGTCATTATCCTAGATATTATTATAGAACTACCTATAGAAGCAATTATAACAGAAATGAAAAGGTATGGGGATTTAATGAAAATGACCGGTCTCCATTATATATGCCAAACAGACCTGGTACAAATGCATATGATGCATCTAATCAAGGACAGTCATATCCTCATCAGCATCATCAACAAACATATCCTCAATCACAATATAATTCCAGTAATAATCAAGGGTATGAACAGGGGTATTCAAATCAACAATAT
>CANFLJ010000206.1 GCA_947447815.1 Chitinophagaceae bacterium
TAGGTCTTCTAGTTGGAGGTCCCGAGCGGATTCGAACCGCTGTGGAAGCTTTTGCAGAGCTCTGCCTAGCCACTCGGCCACAGGACCAATGAGGTGCAAATGTATGGGAATTGAGATAGACAACAAAGAGAAATGTTATATAATTTCTTCTAGATTATTGTTAAAACAATTACGGTGTTCAACATCTGTCTAGGAATTTTTATATAACAATTTGATTTAAAATATATACTATTGCTCCAATGAAAATAGTATTGATAGGGGCAGGGAATGTAGCTACTGCTCTTGGTAGATTGTTTTATAAAAACGGGTTGCAGATAATACAGGTTGTAGGGAGAAGTGAGGCAGGCACTAAAAAGCTTGCCGAAGAGCTACAATGTACTTATACCCTTTTGATACAAGAGGTTTCAAAAGAAGCAGATATCTATATAATTGCTATCCCAGACGATGCCGTTAGTAAAATTGCGGATAATCTTAGACTCCCCGACAAAATAGTAGTACATACTGCAGGTACTTTATCCATCGGTGCAATTAAGAACATCTCAGAGAATACTGGGGTTATCTGGCCATTACAATCATTAAGAAAAGAAATTGTTGATCTGCCTGAAATTCCTTTTGTAATGGATGGGAGCAATGAATACGTGAATATGTTTTTGAATAGATTACTATCCGAGATATCCGAAAATGTAATCATGCTAAAAGAAGAGGATAGAATAAAATTGCACTTATCGGCTGTAGTGGTTTCTAATTTCACCAATCATTTATATGCATTGACACAGGAATATTGTGATCAAAACAATTTGCCATTTGAATTCCTCCATCCGCTTATATCAGAAACGGCTTCAAGATTAGATAAGCATGAAGCAAAGAATGTTCAGACTGGGCCATCTGTACGAGGAGATAAAGAAAGTGTAAGTAGCCATATAAAGTTACTTGAACAATATCCAGCATTTCAATCTTTGTATAAACAATTTGACGAGAGTATCAGGAAGATGTACGATAAATAATAGTGGAGATTTAATATAATAATCAGCCAAACTGAGTAATAAAAAAGAAGCCCCGAGTATTCGGGGCTCCTTTTTTAAAGTACTATAGTAAGATGTTTTATGAGGCAAATCTTCTTTTTACCAGCATATCAAAGTGTTGAACAGTAGAACTACTTTCATTCCAGCCAAGTTTTACTTTTAGTTCTCTTTGAATCCAGTATTGAGCTTCAGGATATATTTCGAAAGCATTTATTGTTTTCAAACTTCTTTCAAACATGGCGTCATCTCCTCTGAAAAGCTCGTTTATAAATACATACTTTTCATTTATGTTGAAAGCTCTTTTGATATCTTTTACCGGTTCCTGCTTAATATTGAGGTTGATTTCAGCATGATCTTCTTTCAAACGGTCATTGATAGTTTCTTCTTCATTTGTAAGGGTATCTTTCAGTTCAAATACCTCTTTTATCTCGTGGTGTTCATTAAACTCTGTTACTATATTCTTAATAGTAGTAGAGAAAGGCAGTATAGTAGCTTCTACTTTAGTTTCTGCTTTCACTTCCGGAATTTCTTCCATTGAAATTATTGCAGGTAACCCGTTTTCAACTATTTCTTCCTCCTCCACTTTTAATTCAGCTACCACAACAGGCTCTTCGATAATTGGTTCTTCTACTATTAATTCGGTAGTTTCTGGAGCAACTACATTATTTTCAATAATTGATATTGATTCCTCTATTACAGCAGGTATAGCTTCTTCATGATGCTCTGCTACATAAAAAGACGGCATTATTACGCTTACTTTTTCAGTAGGATTTCTGGCTGCAACGGGAGTGGTTAATTCAGATAAAATCTCTAAAGAAATAGCCACCATTTTATCTTCTGAAGCCTTATTATTATATAAATTTTGAAGCTCTTCGATTAAAATTCCTAATTTACCCATGATGAGATTTAGTTTTATTCTTTATAAAACGATAAATACTTTCTACTATTGCATAAAATACCAAGTTTTTTACAATGTTTATCGAACCAAATATATCAGGCGAACGCAGAGGCTGGGTGGAAGTAGTATGTGGCAGTATGTTTAGTGGCAAAACCGAAGAGTTGATCCGTAGACTGAAAAGAGCCAAAATTGCAAACTTAAAAGTGGAAATATTTAAGCCCACAATTGATGTTAGATACGACGAAACTAAAGTGGTAAGTCATGATTCTAATGCTATACAGTCGACACCAATTGATAATTCGCAAACGATATTATTAATGGCGAATGATGTGGATGTTGTAGGAATAGACGAAGCGCAGTTTTTTGATAAAGAAATAGTTGATGTGTGCGAAAAACTGGCTACAAAAGGTGTTAGAGTAATTGTAGCTGGGTTAGATATGGATTATAAAGGTGTTCCGTTTGGTCCAATGCCTCAGTTGCTGGCTATTGCCGATTTTATTACCAAGCTTCATGCAATTTGTGTGAAATGTGGTAGTCTGGCTAGCATATCTTATCGTAAAACTACCCAGGAAGGTCAGGTGTTGTTGGGTGAAAAAGATATTTACGAGCCTAGATGTCGTAAATGTTGTCAGGAAGCCTAAGAGGTTCAATATAATAATATCCTCTTTATAGTTTATAATTAAAACTATTGGAAAAAGACCAATACGTATGGGTTATAGGCACTATTGGTTGGGAATCGTACATACAATAGATTTTAAACCCAAAACCAAAGTGTGCATTAATAGCTGCATCAAGACTGATGGTTCCAGAAATTCTTGGTTGGAAATATTGATCAAATCCTCCCTGATAAAAAATGGCTGTACTTAAATTGGTTGTGGCACTTAGGCTGCCTTCCCATTTTAAATAAGTATTGCTTTTTACTTTTTGTACATATATCGGAGGTCCTGTTGTTTTTACTAAATTTGTATCAACTCCTTCATAATCCCATTTCTCATTTTCAAATAATAATCCTGTTCCAAATACCAGATTTGATTTATCATGATGAATTAAGCTAAATCTGATATTGCTTCCAGTAACAAATCTATATTTCATTCCAATTTTATCATCCCACTGATATTGTGCGAAATATTCGGGGTGAATATTGTTTTTATATGAATATCGCCATCTTAAGTGAAGGTAGCCTGTATTTAGAAAATCCTGAGGGCCACTGAATGTAAAACGTTCACTACCAGAAAATATAAATAGGTTCTTCCATTTACTAACGGATAAATCGGCGGAATTGGTAGCATCAAAAAGAGTAGTATTTTGCTTATCAATTTCAATTCCTTCTGAAAAATTCCCTTCCCATTTAGCCTTGTGGATATAAGTAAGGGTATCTGTTTTATCAATACTAATAATCTGAGCGTTTACTACATTAAAGGAACCGAATATAGAAAGTAGCAAAATCAATTTCTTCATATACAATACTATTGTAGATTAATCCAGATCTCTCTTATTTAATGAACTGGTGTAATTTCTCCATTTTTCTATAGCATTGGTCATATCGGTAGGTAATGGAGATTCAAAATGCATTATTTCGCCTGTTCTTGGATGTTCAAAGCCTAAAATATAAGCATGAAGTGCACAACGAGGACAAGCTTCGAAGCAGTTGTCTACAAACTGTTTGTACTTTGTATAAATAGTTCCCTTCAATATTCTATCTCCGTTGTATTCAGCATCATTAAATAACGTATGCCCAATGTGTTTCATGTGCACTCTTATCTGATGTGTTCTTCCCGTTTCTAACTGACATTCAATTAAGGTAACGTAATAATATCGTTCCAGTACTTTGTAGTGTGTAATAGCATGTTTGCCTATTTCGCCTTCCGGATAAGCATCATATGTTTTACGATTTTGTTTATGTCGGGCAATATGGGCATTTACGGTACCATTATCTTCTTTTACATCACCCCATACAAGTGCTTTGTATTTACGTTCTACAGTATGATAAAAAAACTGTTTGGATAAATGGGATGCAGCCTGAAGATTCTTGGCTAATACCAGTAAGCCGGTAGTATTTTTATCTATTCGGTGTACGAGTCCATATCTTGGTAAATCATCTTCAGAAAGTTCGGGATATTGTGTTTTGAGGTAATAAGCAACTGCGTTTAATAATGTGCCGGTATAATTACCAATGGCAGGATGAACCACCATGTTTGCTGGTTTATTTACCACCATTACATCCTCATCTTCATATATTATATCTAAAGGAATGTTTTCTGGGGTAATGGTTATTACCTCCGGATCGTTTAACATTATCAGTACCACCTCGTCGAAAGGTTTTACTTTATAATTAGATTTTACGGCTTTGCCATTTACCGTAAGGTAACATCCTTCTATAGCTTGTTGTATCTTGTTTCTGCTAGCACCTTCAATACGCATTTGTACCCACTTATCTATGCGCATAAAGTCCTGACCCTTATCTACTTTAAAAGAGAGGCGGGTAAACAATTCCTGTTCGTCTGTCTGATCAAATTTGGTTTCTATAAAATCAAAACGATTTTTATCATCCATTGTTCGCATATAGCAAATGTATAGAATTAGGTTTTCAAAAGGCTTCTTAAATGGTTTATTTTGTAATGCTATCTGTCCTGAATATATTTGACCCCATGA
>CANFLJ010000207.1 GCA_947447815.1 Chitinophagaceae bacterium
AAAGACCATTCGCCCGGCGCCATAGCATCTTGAAAAGTACCAAAGAGGGGCAAACAATTTGCAATAAAATACTCCAGCAATTCCAGCGATTGCGCTCGACTGACTGTCCATATAAAATGCTTGCTATTCTGTACTCCCAGCGTTTTTAGAGTAGCTTTTTTAATCTCCTCTTCCATTAAAGTAAGATCATTATCAAACAATAAAGGCGTTACTACTTTATGACTTTTCGGTAATTTCTGACGGTTGTCTTCATCAAAATTCCATTTGCCATTAACTGGTTTATCGTTATCCTCCATTAATACCTGATGTTTCCTTCGCATGTGGCGATAGAAAGTCTCCATCAGATATGATTTTTTGCCTGCAAATAATTCCTTCAATTCATGGCGGGTAGTATAAAAATGTTCCGTATCATATACCTGAAATGGAATAGACAAACTACTGGAAAATGTTCTTAAATGTTCGTCTACTCTATACTCATCTGGCAGCAGATATTCCAGCTTTTCAATTCCATGATGAATGATAAGATGCTGAAGGTTTTTATCAAAGCTTTGCAAATTATCAGCATCATTCAAATAAATGTAATGCACGGTATGTTGCAGCAGTGAAAGTTCTTTTGCAAACTGTTGCATAGCTGCAAAAAATCCTGTAATCTTTTGTATATGATGAATAGTATAATCGGTTTCGCTTTTTATTTCCATCAATACATACAGTATCGTATCATCTACCGATTTAAACCAGGAATGATTGATATTGAGTTGATCACCTAATATTAAACGCAATGTTTTGTACTGTACCTTAATCATTATTTTTTATGGTTTCTACATCTATCACTACAATACTTTACCTCGTTCCAGTTCTTCTCCCATTTTTTTCGCCAGGCAAATGGTTTATTGCAGGTGATGCAAACCTTTGTAGGCAGGTGTTCTTTTTTTACGCCTTTCATTTGATGAGTATTTAAATAGGAATGCGTTTCCAGTCTACACTAATTGCTGAGCCTTCGGCCAATAATACTGAATGGGGTTTGGTATGATTCAGAATACTAAAATCAACACCATAAAAGGTTGCAAAATCGCAATTGATATGGTAGTCTTTTACCGCATTTACTTGCCAGCTTGGATGGTTTATTTTGTACTCCAGAGTATTGGTAGCATCTACCCTGGTATAGCCATAATAATGTTCGAAAATAAATTCCTCTATACTCCCCTCCTGCATCGTCTGCCGGGCTGCATCGGCCAACACACTGATGCTATTCCAGTTGCCCTTTACCTTCCACTGATAGACAATATTTTTTTGACATTCATCAATAGTCCATTTATACTTGGTAGGAATGGCAGAATAGTGCTCTTTGTATAATTTATTGGCCAGCCAGGCTACTAGCTTATTGGGCACCGTTTCGTTGATAAATACTACTCCCCTCTTGTATTCGTTGCCCTCTTTTCGTACTACATAAAAACGCAGATTAACTTCCTCAAAAGTTCCCAGCAATGGTATAGGCACATTGAATATAGCCGTTTTTTTAAACAGAAAACCTACCAGACTTACATAGGTTTTGCCATGATAATAATCCAGCTCAACACCTTTGGGTAAATAAGGGATAAGGATAGCAGGATCTATTTCGTAATTAGCCATAATCAGGTTCTCCCATCTGGCTCTTAAAAATGTGTTCATAGATATTAGTTCAGGATATAAATACTGTAAGTAAGCAGGGTAGCAAAACTTACCCAAAGCAAGTATGGAATATTTAATAGTGCGGCCCATTTGCTGGACTTATAAAATAAAATAATCATCGTAAGAATGGAGCACCAAAGCAATAAAATTTCTACCAGAGCCCATCCCAGCTGATGGTAATAGAAGAAGATAAAACTCCAGCAAAAGTTGAGTATTAGCTGCAGGTAATAAATAGCCTTTAAACGCCAGTGTATATTGGGTTGTTTAAGCAGTTTATTGTACGAAATACCCATCAGCAGGTAGAGGGTAGTCCATACGGGACCAAACAAATAATTGGGAGGATTAAAAGACGGTTTGTGCAAATACACGTACCAGGTAGCAATGTTCTGTGTTGTAAAATAACCAGCAATGGCACCTATCATTAAAGGCAATGCGATATGCAGACTATATTGTATTCTTTTTTCCATTTTTAGATTTTGTTCTTTTGGGGTTGTGTACATGTTTTGCCAGTATTCTTTTTCCCTCTGTTTTCACGTCTTCATTTTTGCGATAAGCCCATACAATGTCACTCGCTTTCTTACGGCTTTCTTCTACATCAACAATTGGAGCGGGATAATGTTTGCCTATCTCTACCTGATACAGTTGTTGTTCGATATTAGTTAGCTTATGTGGCTCATGTATTAGATGTGCCGGTACATGCTGCAGTTCGGGCACCCATTTTTTAATAAAGAATCCTTCTGTATCATGGTCCTCCGAATTCTTTACCGGATTATAAATTCTGATCGTATTGATACCGGTAGTACCGCTTTGCATTTGCAACTGCGGATAATGAATGCCGGGCTCATAATCCAGAAACTGCCTTGCCAGAAAATGAGCATCACGCCAATCCTGCCATAGATTAAACACAAAAAAAGAAACGAGCATTGCCCTCATTCTAAAATTGATGTACCCTGTAGCAATCAAACAACGCATACAGGCATCTACAATGGGCACACCCGTTTGTCCGGTTTCCCATGCCTTAATATAGTCTTCGTTCTTCGGCTTCACCAATGCATCATAAGCCCGATTGATATTGCGATACTCATAACTGCATTCATCTTCAAACTTCTGAATAAAATGGCAGTGCCAGTGCAGTCGGGATATAAAATTAGATAAGGCCCTTTTATGGGTAGCATTGGGGTAATGCTGCATGGTATATTTAAAAACCATTCGCATACTAATATTGCCATAAGCAAGATAAGGCGAAATACGACAGCAACCCGTTCGGCTAAGCAATGGCTTGCTGATATGCTTGCTGTAATTAATATATCTATCCTTGATAAAACTCTGCAGGTATCGCCATGCCCAGTATTCGCCACCTTCCTGAAAGTTGCTATTTCGGGTAGTGATATCAATGGGCAAATCGGGTCCTTTTATGGTTTGATAAAGATTGCTATCTATGGGTACAATATTCAAGTCGGCTTCTGCAACAGATCTAATTGGAGCCGTCATGGTAGCCTCCCATCTTATACCCCATTCTTTCCTGCTTTTCAATCTGCGCACTACGCCATTTGTAGGATACTCATTCCAGATGATACCATGCTGGGCAAACAAAATTTTCATTGCTTTATCACGATCATAAGTAAGTCCATTACCTATTTCCTCGGAGGAGAATATTTGTTGAATATGATACTGACTGATCAGTTTTTCAAAAACAGTGCTGGCTTCATTGTGAAAAATACAAATACTGGATGCAGTAGTTTTAAGTTGCTCATTCATCCTTTGCAGCGATTCGTATATAAAGCGCCAATGCCTTGTATCACTGTCATGATAGGCCATTACCGAAGGTTCAAAAATGTATATCAACAATAGCGGCAACTTGGAATGATGAGCAAAGAATAATGGCTCATTATCCATGAACCGTAAATCGCGTTTGAACCAGACTATATTGATTGATTGCTTAGCCATCCTTTTATTTGATGTCTTCGGGTAATCTATCGGGTTTAGCATAGGTTAATCTGCTCAGCTGATGTGTAATATGATAACTATCCAGACCAGCAATAGCAACAGTTTCGGCCTTTTCGATATCTATAGCACCATTGGATATCAAACAATCCTCTGGCATGATTACTTCTATTACTTTACCGATAATCAGTATGGTGCCATTTATTGTAAGGTCGTGTTTCTCGGCAAACTCCACCCCATACTTTATATTGCTTTCTTTAACGTAAGGAGCTTTGATAAGACTGCTAAATTCGGGGGTAAGTCCGGTGGCATCAAATTCAGATATTTCCTTGGGATAACGGGCAGATGTCTGATGTGCTTTACGATAAATGGTTTTATTGATATGGTTGATGGTAAAACAATTTGTTTGCAGAATATTTTCCAGGGTATGTCGGCTGGTAGTATCCGGGCGATTGATAAAACCAATTAAAGCAGGATCGGAACCAATATGAATAACGGAACTAAAAATAGCGAGGTTAGCTTTACCAAGTGCGTCGATAGAGCCAATTAGGGAGGCGCTTTTAAAACCACTGAGCGAATTAATAAAAGCCGCCCTGCTGCGCGTTTCCATCTCGGCTATCTCCTTCTTCGAAAAACTAGTTGTTTGCATTAGTATCCTTTAATTAGATATCTAAACAAACAAAAGATTAATAAGTTTGGTTTGTTTTTAAAGGCACAAAGGCAACGAGGCACTGAGGCACAAAGTAATATAGCATACAAGGCAATGTATGAATCACAGTTTATTGCATATAAAAATAGCCTGCAGTTTTGCTGCAGGCTACTAAGTTTTATTTAAAGATAATGTCCTTCATTAATATTTATGCTCAACTTCCTGATTCTTTACCAGCAAAGTACCTTGCATATACTTTTCATCGTGTTGTGATTCG
>CANFLJ010000208.1 GCA_947447815.1 Chitinophagaceae bacterium
GATCCTTTATCGGCTAATCAACTACAAGCTTTAGAAGATAATAGTGCTAAATATGGTATTTCTCATTGGGGATTAGGCAATCCTAAAAATGGTATTGTTCACGTTGTTGGACCAGAAAATGGTATTACCCTTCCAGGTATGACTATTGTTTGTGGCGATTCTCATACTTCTACTCATGGTGCCTTTGGTGCTATAGCCTTTGGTATCGGTACTTCCGAAGTAGAAATGGTACTTTCTTCACAGTGTATTATGCAGCCTAAGCCTAAAAAGATGCGCATCAATGTTAATGGCAAATTAGGTAAAGGGGTTTCTCCTAAAGATGTTGCGCTATATATTATTGCACAGATTACGGCTAGCGGTGCTACTGGTTATTTTGTAGAATACGCTGGCGAGGTATTCGAAAATATGAGCATGGAAGGTAGAATGACTGTTTGCAACATGTCTATCGAGTCGGGTGCACGTGGCGGTATGATTGCTCCTGATGAAACTACTTTTGCTTACTTAAAAGGTAGAGAAATGGCTCCTAAGGGAGAAGCCTGGGATAAAGCAATTGCTTACTGGAAAACATTGAAAACAGATGCTGGTGCTCAGTTTGATCTTGAATTGAATTTCCATGCTGATAATATTGAACCTCAGATTACCTATGGTACCAATCCTGGTTTAGGAACCGGTATCTCTGCTAATATTCCTTTGTCTTCTGCTGTAAAAGATGGGGGAGCTTCGTATAAAAAATCATTGGAATACATGGGATTTGCCGAAGATGAAAAAATTATTGGCAAACAAGTAGATTATGTATTCTTGGGTAGTTGTACAAATGGTCGTATTGAAGATTTCAGAGCTTTTGCTTCTATTGTTAAAGGTCGTAAGAAAGCAGATAATATCACTGCTTGGTTAGTGCCTGGTTCACATATTGTAGAAGCACAGATTAAAGAAGAAGGCATACTGGATATATTGAATGAAGCAGGTTTCTTGCTTCGTCAACCAGGATGTTCTGCATGCCTTGCAATGAATGATGATAAAGTGCCTGCAGGTAAATATGCAGTGAGTACGAGCAACAGAAACTTCGAAGGTCGTCAGGGACCTGGTAGTCGCACACTATTGGCTAGTCCTTTAGTTGCTGCTGCTGCTGCTGTTACAGGTGTTGTAACCGATCCTAGAGATTTTTTATAAGAAAAGGCACTAAGGCAACAAGGCACAGAGGCACTAAGTAAACACTGTGAAAATAGGATTACAATTAATAAATAGCTTCATATTTTCATTGTATTTAATTATCAACTATTAATTATCAATTATCAATTAAATAAAATGGCTTACGATAAATTTACGATACTAAAAAGTACTGCAGTTCCTTTACCAATAGAGAATGTAGATACTGATCAGATTATACCTGCTCGCTTTTTGAAAGCAACTACCAGAGAAGGTTTTGGTGACAATCTATTCAGAGACTGGCGCTACAATAACGACAATACTACCAAACAGGATTTTGTGCTGAACAATCCTATATATACTGGAAAGATTCTGGTAGGGGGAAAGAATTTCGGAAGCGGTAGTAGCCGCGAGCATGCTGCCTGGGCTATCTATGATTATGGTTTCCGTTGTGTAGTATCCAGCTTTTTTGCAGATATTTTTAAAGGCAACGCACTTAATATCGGGATACTTCCAGTTACAGTTACGCCAGAGTTTCTGGATAAGATATTTAAGGCTATTGAAGCTAATCCCGCAACTGAATTAGAGATCAATTTACCAGAACAAACTATTGCCATTTTAGCTACAGGAGATAAAGAATCTTTTGTAATAAATGGTTACAAGAAACATAATATGACGCATGGCTTCGATGATATAGATTATCTACAAGCAATGAACGAAGAAATTAAAAACTTCGCTGCTGCCAGCGTGTATTAAGCATTTATTATATAGCCTCAATTTCAGTATACATAGCCACACTATGTAGCCCACAGATATTAAACAAAAATGAACAAACACCATCGTCATATCGAGATAATGGATACTACTCTTCGTGATGGAGAGCAGACGAGTGGTGTATCTTTCTCAGCATCAGAAAAATTAACGATCGCTCAACTGCTGCTGACCGAAGTGAAAGTGGATAGAATAGAAATTGCTTCTGCTCGAGTATCCGAAGGAGAGTTTCAGGCAGTGAAAATGATTACAGACTGGGCTACCGAAAATGGCTTTATCGATCGCATTGAAGTACTGACTTTTGTAGATGGAGAGGCCTCGGTAAACTGGATGATTCAATCTGGCGCCAGGGTAATGAACTTACTTACAAAAGGTTCCCTTAATCATCTTACCCATCAACTTAAAAAGACGCCTGAGCAACACTTTAAAGAAGTAGCAGAAGTTATTGCTTTAGCGAATAAAAATAATATTCAGTGCAATGTTTATCTGGAAGATTGGAGCAATGGTATGCGCAATTCGAAAGACTATGTATTGCAGTTTTTAGACTTCCTTTCTACCCAACCAGTTAAAAGAATTTTACTCCCCGATACATTGGGTATTCTTATTCCTTCCGAAGTAAAAGAATTCGTTACTTCCATTGTAAACAGATATCCCAATACGCATTTCGATTTTCATGCACACAATGATTATGATTTAAGTATTGCTAATGTATTAGAGGCGGTGAATGCAGGTATACAAGGCTTGCATCTTACCATCAATGGTATGGGCGAACGTACAGGCAATGCGCCAATGGCCAGTGCTATTGCAGTGTTGCACGATTATGTAAAAGACGTAAAGACCTCCGTACAAGAGAAATCATTATATACAGTAAGTAAATTAGTAGAAACATTTTCGGGCTTTAGAATCCCTGCCAATAAGCCAGTAGTGGGTGAAAATGTGTTTACACAAACTGCCGGAATACATGCTGATGGCGATAAAAAGAACAACCTGTATTTCAATGAATTAATGCCCGAACGTTTTGGCCGTAAGCGTAAATATGCTTTAGGTAAAACCAGTGGCAAAGCAAACATTGAAAACAATTTACAGCAATTAGGCATCCGACTTTCTGATAAAGATTTAAAGAAGGTTACGCAAAAGATTATAGAGCTTGGTGATAGAAAAGAAACCGTTACACAGTCAGATTTACCCTATATTATTTCCGATGTATTAGATAGTAGTTCTATCGAAGAAAAGGTGCAGGTTTTAAACTATGTACTTACTCACTCCAAAGATTTAAGACCTTCGGTTACGCTCAAACTTAATCTGAATGGAGAAGTGTTTGAAGAGCATGCACAGGGTGATGGTCAGTATGATGCTTTTATGAATGCGCTTAAAACAATTTATAAAAAGAAGAAACTGGATCTGCCGGTTCTTACCGATTATGCAGTTCGTATTCCACCCGGCGGTAAGTCCGATGCATTGTGCGAAACCATTATTACCTGGGATATTCATGGTAGAGAATTTAAAACAAGAGGCCTCGATTCCGATCAGACAGTTTCGGCAATACAAGCCACTCAGAAGATGTTGAATATGATTTAATACAAGGCAAAGAGGCAATAGGGAATAAAAGGGACAAAGGCAAAAAGTGAATACAGGGAATAGAAATACAAGCGGTTTTTAATTTTCGGCAAATATAAAATTAGGTTTATGAGTTCTATTAATACTTATAGGGATTTGATAGTCTGGCAGAAATCTATGACTTTTGTTACGGAAGTATACTTGATAACGAAGAGCTTTCCTTCAACTGAAAATTTTGGATTGATTAGTCAAATTAGAAGAAGTGCAATATCAATACCCAGTAATATTGCCGAAGGATATGGTAGAAAATCTACTGGCGATTACATAAGATTTCTTCAAATTGCTGTAGGCTCTTTATTTGAATTACAAACTCAAATTGAAATAGCATTTAATTTGCTTTATATAGATAATATAATATTTGATAAATCATTAATCAAAACAAGTGAACTTGACAGAATGCTGTTTTCTTTGATTAATAAAATAAAGGGAAACGATGCACAATAGTTCAGAGTAGACGAATAATAGAATTGATTATTAAATTTGAAAAAAGAATTCATCATAGTATAAAAAATAAACAAAAGAGAGCAAATCACTTTGTGCCTTGTTGCCTTTGTGCCTTTGTTCCTTATTTTAAATAACACTTTGTGCCTTTGTGCCTTGTTGCCTCAGTGCCTTAGTTCAAAAACCTCGACATGGCAAACAAAAACATCCTAATTGTTCCGGGAGACGGAATTGGACAAGAAGTAACAGCAGTGGGTAAAAAAGTACTCGATAAAATAGCTGTTAAGTACAATCATCAGTTTAATTACGATGAAGCTTTAATCGGTCATGTGGCTATTGAAGCTACAGGAAACCCTTTGCCAGATGAGTCTTTGGAGAAAATGAGAAACTCCGATGCCGTTTTGTTTGGTGCCGTTGGTCACCCTAAGTACGATAACGATCCTTCTGCCAAGGTTAGGCCCGAGCAGGGATTATTAAAGATGCGTAAAGAGCTTGGTCTCTATGCCAATCTTCGTCCAATAAAATTGTTCGATGAGTTGTTGAGCGC
>CANFLJ010000209.1 GCA_947447815.1 Chitinophagaceae bacterium
AAACAGCAGGTGCTTTTTTATCAGGTATATCCAATAGCACTTTCATGGTAATATTTTTAAATGCGGTAGTATATAAAATTATACTTTCAACGTAAAGATAGCAGGTTTTTATTTTGGAAAAACATTTACCCATTATAAGAAATAATTAATCCAATAAAAACGGAAAGGATTTCCAGCTCTCTGCTTGTATTAAGCGTTTAGCTGTATTGTGTATTCTTTAGTTTTTCCTTTTTTAGTCTTTAGTTTTTGTATTCCTTGTATTCATTAGCTAATCAGCACATTATCTCATTAGCAAATTAAGGAAGTATATCCTCCGTCTCCAGATAATTCAGATCCTTATGAAAAGTCTCTTCGGTAAAGTAAACCGCTACAACAGCAATGGAAATAACTATCGATCCCGTAATAATGGCGCTGTTTATAAAACTTACCTTCTGCGTCTCTATCAGGTAGTCTTTAAAAAACAAGTTCATCAAAGGCAGTGCGCCCCTTACCATATTGGGTATAGTGGTAGCCGCAGTAGCTCTTAGGTTGGTGCCAAACTGCTCGGCTCCCATGGTTACAAATATGGCCCAGTAGCCCGTAGCTAAGCCCAGCATGGCACAAAGAAAGTACATAGTATTATTACTATGGTTGATAGATGGATTAAAGTAAGCAAATGCCACCAGCACCGCAAAAGCATAACAAATATACAATACCATCTTTCTGCTCTTAAACCACTGACTCACAAAGCCGGCAAGTATGTCCCCAATCGATATTGCCACATAACCATACATAATGGCACGCCCCGATTCCAGCGTTTTCTCTCCGAACAATGCAAATGCAAACTGATTACTCAAATTGATTAGTATACCTATTACAAACCAGGTAGGCAAGCCAATAAGTATCGCCAGTATATACTTTTTAAATCGTCTCTTCTGGGTGAAGAACAACAGGAAGTTTCCTCTTGATACGTTCGATTCTTTCACCTGTTTAAACATTCCACTTTCTGCCACCGATACTCTAAGCAATAAGAGTAATGCACCCAGTCCACCACCTATCTTATAACAGAGTCTCCAGTCGCCCGAAAACTTGTATACAAAGTAGGCCGCTACTGCACCGCTCAGACCAATACCTGCCACCAGCGAGGTACCAATGCCGCGCTTATGTTTTGGTAGCAATTCGCTTACAAGTGTAATGCCCGCCCCTAGTTCACCCGCAAGGCCAATGCCCGCAATAAACCGGCACCAGGTATATTCTTCAATACTCGTTACATAGCCATTATAAAAGTTAGCCACCGAGTATAGCAGAATGGAACCAAACAGTACACTCAGTCTACCTTTTCTATCGCCAAGTGTTCCCCAGATGATACCACCAATCAGCAGACCAATCATCTGATGATTGATGATGCTGGTACTCGCATTCAGTTGTTGAGCAGCATCCAGTACGCCCAATCCTTTCAGACTTGGTATTCTGACAATCGTAAATAATAGCAGATCGTATATATCTACAAAATAACCTAACGCCCCTATGATAACTGGAATGGATAATATTCCGTAATGTTTTTGTTGCATGGCAGCAATTGTTCCTTTAAATATTGCAATAATAAGCTGTGAAGCCTTCGTTCTAATGCAACAAATTTAGTAGAAAAGACTTTTCATAATTATATAAGCTGTTTTTTACTCCCTTATTATTGGTAATAAATTATGAGGATCTTGCCTGTTATCCCAAAAGGCTACGATAATAATTTGTAGACTAGTTACTTTGAAAAAGATGCTAAAATGACCCAATACAACAATATGTGTATTAGGATAATCAGTTTTTCAATAGGAGTCTGGCGACCTTTCTATAGCTTTTATTTGATGTTTTATTAATCTGATTAGCTTTTCTGAGTATACAATCGATTTATTTCGGTGTACCCAGTAGGCAAGGATATGTCTTCTTTGTTTAATGGCGGTCTCCGTCCAGACTACAGACTTTTTAACCACTTTAAATCGTTTTTATCCAGTTCTGATTGTTCCATAGTTTTATTCAACTTAATATCCTCTTCACTCAAATCCAACATTAGCTTCTGTTCTGATGTAAGTTTCAGATCGTTGGTATCTACCGCACTATTTTCCACTATCTGATGAAGAGCAGTTAAATAGTTCTTATCAGAAATGGTCATCAGCTTTCCAATTAGTTCATTTCTTATGGTATCACTTGTCCTCATACTGGGTAATATTAAATGGTAAATCTAGTAGTTTTAACCTATTACTCCATTAATTAAAAAACAAAAGGTTATAAATATTGAATCTTAAACTTTTATGCTGTTTTGTTTTAAGTTGTTACATTTGAGCAAATATTCTTACAGCTAATATTTAAAACAATGAAAGTAATTCTTGATATAAAAGAAAGTAGCCGTGTTCCATTCTTTATGGAGATGGTCAAAAGCCTTGATTACATCAGCGTTATTAAAGAAGTGAAAGAAGAACGTAACAGTCAGTTTATTGCAGATTTAGCCGAAGCTTTTAATGATGTAAAACAATACGAAAAAGGAAAGAAAAAACTTAAATCAGCTAAAGATTTATTGAATGAACTTTGATGTTATTGCAACCGAAGTATTTGAAAGAAAACTTAAAAGGTTAGCAAAAAAACATACTTCACTGGCGGCAGACTTAGCACTGATTATAGACGAATTAACTACAAACCCCACATTAGGAACTCCCATAGGCAAGGACTGTTACAAATTGCGCATTGCAATTACTTCTAAAGGCAGAGGCAAAAGTGGTGGAGCCAGGATGATTACCTATGTTCGTATAGTAAAACAAACCGTTTTCTTGATGGATATTTACGACAAATCGGAACAGGCAAACATATCCAACAAAGAACTACAATTACTGATAGAAATTCTGGAACAATAACCATCAAAAAAGGCTGTCATTTTCACAACAGCCTTCCTTTATACCACCTAACTTGCGTTATGCTTTTTTAAAATCAAAATCAATTACAAGGTGTCGACCTTGTACATATAAATAAGGCAACCTCATTGTTGTACCACCAGGATTGCTTAATTCTATGTATCCATTTCCTTCGGAGAATAACAGGAATAAAGACAACATACTAGGATGAAAAAACTACATACTAAAAAAAGAAAAAATTAAGAATAGAATTATGTAGCAGTTATTAAAAATATAAGGTACCTATAGAACTTGCATGTGTAATAAAAGTATTGTGGCTAGTAATTGAAAGATAATTGACCGTGGACGAAAGCGTGGAGCTAGTAGCGTGAAAAAAGTGTCCGTATTTGAAAGAAATGTAGAAGTGGAATGAAGCGTAACGTTAGTGGACGAAAAAAGTAGGCAGTATTTGAAGGGAATATACCAGTATTTGAAACCGTGAAGCTAGTGGACTAAAAAAGTAACCCGTAATTGAGAGAAATGTGGTAGTGGAGCAAAAAAAGAAAGTGCCGGAGAGTTTCAGGTGTAAAGTATTAAATTTTGAAGGGATTGCTGGTTGGTGGATTAACGAAAACTGGTTTTAATTGGTAGTTGCAAATCTAAGATTTGCTATTGCCATGTAGTAGTCTGGAGATGTATGCCAAACAACAGCCAATACAAACTACGACCAACTGGGGGAATTTAATTACTCATGAAGCAATTTTACTTATGGTTGGATTTAGCATGATATTTTCGGTAAAGATGGAGACAATACTGGATAAGAAATGCGCTCCAAGGTTCACACTTCTTTATCTAAGTACAAATAAATGCTAACTAAGCTTCAGGGTAGGCTAACTAAGACTCAAGAAGTGCTAACTAAGAACCATTTTTGTTTAACTAAGAATCAAGAAATGCTAACTAAGGGAAAAGTAACCCTATCTAAGGACTAAGAAATTCTAACTAAGCTTCAGACCTGCTTAACTAAGGTTCAGTAATGCTAACTAAGAAGGCAAATTCCATAAAGCTGTATAAGAGGCTCATTTCAATACGCCTATACAATATTGAGGGATGTATTGTTATTTGCGTTACTGATAGAAGGGAAAATCCTATTTGTGCCAACCCCTACCCCTAGCGATTTTCTAATACAGGGCACAAATAGATTGGAATGATAGCAGGGGCCGAAGGCAACGCCATAAACCAAGTAAAAAGTAAAAAGGGAAAAGTAAAAAAAAAGACAAACACAATACAAAAACTAAAGACTAAAAAAACAGAAAAACTAATGAATACAGAACAGCCAATTTAAGAATAGATTATTTGTTTGTATTACTCATTGCCTATTGCCTGCACTTGCGGAGAAGGAGGGATTCGAACCCCCGTTACCGTTTCCAGTAAAACTGTTTTCGAGACAGTCCCATTCAGCCGGGCTCTGGCACTTCTCCAAATAGAAATAGCAGCAATTATGCTGCTATTATTCTACTTATTACTGGCAGAGAGGAAGGGATTCGAACCCTCGTAACCACTTTCGCAGTTAACACACTTTCCAGGCGTGCTCCTTCAACCACTCGGACACCTCTCTAAAAATTGGACGGCAAATGTAAGGTTTTGTTCTTACCTATTCTTTAATTAA
>CANFLJ010000210.1 GCA_947447815.1 Chitinophagaceae bacterium
CACTGGAGTTGCTGTTTTTGTCAATCAGCCAGAATTGAAACCAGGCACTATCGGATTTGAATATACTTACATTATCTGAGCAACCTGTAGTAAAAGCACCTGATTGACCAAACTTATATGTATACGCTAATTTGCAAACCTGATTAGCGTCATTTGTAAAAAAAGGTATATTCATGTGAGTAGTATCATTGGACTTGTACTTGCAGGATTTATAATTTATTTTAATACCTAAAGTATCATAAATATCGCCAGAGTAGGGGTGGCTAAACTCAAGATTAAACGTCAGATTCTGATTAACAGTAACACTTGTAGCACTGGTACCTGTTAAGGTCAGATTAGACTCTTTGGTCATCCAGCTTTTTTTACAAGCTAAGGATAAAACCATGAGAACAATAACTATTAATACATTTGCACGCATACTTTTACAGGTATTAAACAATCAAATGTATCTAAAAACATTACATGACAGACGACATTCAACTTCTTAACAAGATTTTTTCTGTTGACGCAAACAATATTTCAGAGACTTGTCATGCTGTTTTTAGCTATCAGTACCAGCAGAATCCTGTATTTAAGGAATGGTGTACACTGGTAGGCAAAGCTCCTGAAAATACACAGAATATACAATCTCAGGAAGAACTGATTAAATCGCTTGCTTTTTTACCTATCTCCTTCTTTAAGTCACATGCAATAAAGACAACCGACTTTGAACCTGTTCAAACATTTGAAAGCAGTGGCACTACTAAACAGAATACCAGTAAACATTTTGTAAAAAGTCTGGCAGTATATGAAGAGAGTTTTCTAAAAGCGTTCCATTTATTTTATGGAGACATAAAGGATTATTGTGTACTGGCGCTACTGCCCTCCTATCTTGAAAGAACAGGATCATCCTTAGTAATGATGGCCGACAAACTAATACAGCTTTCTGGCCATACTAAAAGTGGTTTTTATCTGGATGACTTTGATGCACTTCATAAAACACTTATAGAACAAGAAGTAAAAGGGCAGCGTACTTTATTGCTTGGAGTTACATTTGGACTTCTTGATTTTTCAGAACAATTTAAGATGAATCTGAAGCATACCATCATCATGGAAACCGGTGGCATGAAAGGCAGAAAGAAAGAGCTGACCCGAATAGAAGTTCATGAACAATTAAAGCAGGGTTTTGGCGTAACGGACATTCATTCTGAATATGGCATGACCGAACTTTTATCGCAAGGATACTCCTTTGGTAAAGGCATTTTCAACTGTCCTCCCTGGATGAAGATATGTGTAAGAAGTGAAGATGACCCACTGTCGGTTTCACTTCATGGCAAAGGCATCATTAATGTAATAGACTTAGCAAACATATACAGCAGCTCCTTTATTGCTACAGAAGATATTGGTATAGTGTATGAAGATGGCAGCTTTGAAGTGCTGGGAAGATTAGATAATAGTGATATCCGTGGCTGTAGCTTAATGTACCATTAATGAATTGGGGATTATGAAATAGAAATGGTTGTATATACTATCACCTTTTAGAATGGTAGTAATACCATTTATTGTTTTAGCCATTAAACTATTTACTGAAAAAGAAAGTAATAGTGAACCCGTAAAGTGTTGGCTAGGAAGTCCGGCATTTATGCTTATAATGTTGACATTTTTATGTTAACAATTCTTGCAATTGACTTTCTTGTAAAAGTCATTTTCCCAAGAGAGAAAGTTTTCTGGCTCTGGTTAATAGAAGGATTATTAGTAGGTAGTTTACTTATTTATATTGGAACATTACCCTACTAGGTTGAATTAAGCATATTTTCTCTTATAAAATAATTAGCAAGTTATTAATTAAGTACTTAAATTCGTTCTTAATTAATAACTATTATATCATGTTAGCAGCAAATTATACTGAATTCAGAACCGATCTTAAGCGCTTTCTTGACGTAGTGGAAGAAAACAATGAAACCTTAATTATTAAGCGTGGAGTTGGCAAGGGGGCTGTAATGATTTCCTTAAGTGAATACAATTCAATTATTGAAACAATGCATTTGCTTAGTTCCAAGAAGAATGCTGAAAGACTATACGAATCTATCGAGCAGATGAAATATGGCAAGAAAGTAAGTAAATCATTAATAGAAGCTAAATGAGAATAGTCTTTTCAGAAATTGCCTGGGAAGATTATACTTCATGGCAAACAGAAGATAAAAAGATGCTCAAGAAAATCAATGAATTGATAAAGGATATTAAAAGAACTCCCTATGAAGGCATTGGAAAACCAGAATCACTTAAGTTTGATCTATCAGGTTTCTGGTCCAGAAGAATTGATCTAGAGCATCGCATAGTCTATCAGGTAATACAACAGGAATTATTAATATATAGTTGCCGTTATCACTATTAAGCAGTTTCACTGGCAATCTGTGTATCCAACTTCTTTCTCCCTAAAAGCCACCACATAACTCCTCCTGTAATAATCAATAACAATGATATTATTTCTGCCTGAGTAGGGTGAAGTCCCCATATAGTATAGGTACTATTTACTCTTATCTTTTCTATCAGAAAGCGCTCCATGCCATTTACCATTAAATAAATAGCAAAGATTCTACCTGGAACTTTAATCCTTTTTCTGAGAGAGAACAACAATCCAAATAAGGACAGGCTCATAATGGTTTCGTACAACGGAGTTGGGAAAACTGGTATAGGAAGCTGATTACAGAACTGTCCATCTACACATCCGCTAATAGGTAATCCTTCGCTTACTACGTTGTGAGGATAATTATATGCAAATAACCAATTAGGTAAATGAGCTATTGCGGGAAAATGAATACTCTGAATATTTTCAATAGGACCATAACGATGTCCATAAAAAAAGTGATTGGCATCAAATACATCCTTAAACATCTGAGCAGTTGCTGGAATTACTTTACCGTCCATAGTACTAACAAAAGCACTGTTTAAAACACCCCAGTCACCATCACCAGACAACTGACATCCAATACGACCCAATCCATAGGCTAGCATTAATGCAGGAGCGAAAGAATCGGTAAGATGTAATAAATTTATTTTATGTTTTCTGGCAAACCAGATCATTGCAATTGCAGCAACAATCAAACCGCCATAAAAAGTAAGGCCACTAAAAGAAATCAGCGAGCCTACTGGATCTTTTATAAAATCGTCCCATGTTTCAAATGCATTAAACAACTTGGCACCAGCAAATCCAAATATAGCACACAATACAGTAAAGTCACTTACTCTATCATGAGGCCATATTTTAACCATTCTTTTCTCAGGCTTATCTAATTTTAGTTTGTTTTTATCCCACCATTTCAGGAATACAAATAACCCACCTAACAGTATTCCCATTAATACATTTCCCTGCGAGGAGAATATGTATGATTGTGTATCATTCAATGCATTAGGCACAAATAATATCCCTAGTATTTTAAACCCAAATAAGAACCCAATTAAAAAATTGATAATCAAATCGCTGATAGAAGCCTTATCACCAACGATTATTTCTTCTTCTTTATATTGTAATAAACCTTGAGCTTCTTTCCTTTTAAGCTCAATAGTGACAATCCAGGCAGCAGCCAAGAATGCAAGCGCCACACAAAAGCCGAAAGTATTGAACAACTTTAACCATGGTAAATTGACACCCAGTAACTCTTTGAGAGCGTAGTATAAATTTGGATACATTTAGTCTGACTAATTTTTTGATTTAAAATCTCCGCGTTTCCATGCCTGTATAAACTCCGACCAGGCCGCAGGGTTAAAAATATTCATTGGAGGTAACTGACCAGCGTAATAATACTTATTAGCTTGTTGTCTTAATTGATAATTCACTGCTTCTCTACCATCAGCTGGTAGTGATACCAGTAATGCTCTCAATCGATTTTCGTTGGTATTCTGACGAGCAATTTCGTATGCATCGTCCGG
Source organism: Chitinophagaceae bacterium (assembly GCA_947447815.1). GTDB lineage: Bacteria > Bacteroidota > Bacteroidia > Chitinophagales > Chitinophagaceae > CANFLJ01. Next base: position 3,910 of record CANFLJ010000210.1, read on the forward strand.
AATTTTAGTATTTACAAAGTCTCTTTCAAACTGCTCTCTACTAGGTCTTGGCTTAATAATAGTAGCGGGCAAAAAGGTAGTATCGTTTACCAGCAACTGAATTACGCTGTATTGGTTATCCGTAAGATTGTAAGGGATGGTAATACTCTTTTCCTTGAACCCTACTGAAGAAAAAATGATTTTATCACCTTTAAGTACTGCTATAGAAAATACACCATCATTATTGGTAAGTGTACCGCGGCCTTTATTTGCCACAACCACACTTGCTGCAGGAATTGCTTTCAGACTGTCGGCGGTCATTATTACCCCGTATAACTGGATTACGGTATCCTTTTTTACAGGTGTATTCTGAACCGTACTCTGACCCCATCCTGCTAACTGTATCAATAATACCATCAGCATTAAAGTATATCTGAAAAATATTTTCATTTTTATATTTTTTCTATGATTCCTATTGACAAGACTACGAATTTATAAATTAATAGTTGATAGAAGCACAAAGTAAACTTACTACCGTTAATTTTGCCACCTTATTTACTTTTTTATAAAAACTTTCGCAATGACAGAAGCAGATATTTTA
>CANFLJ010000211.1 GCA_947447815.1 Chitinophagaceae bacterium
CAAAGCCATATTCTGGGTAAAACAAAACTAAATTCTCCTTATAAAATGATTGCAGCTGATGTAAATGGGGATGGTAAAGTAACTACCTTGGATATAGTATATCTGAAGCGTTTGATTCTAGGATTAGACACCACATTTGCAAAAGCGTCGTCTAACGAAAATAGGCTATGGGTATTTGTTGATAGTAGTTATAAATTTGCAGATACTACCAGTCCATTCCCTTATAAAGATAGTATTACTATTTCCAGTTTGAATGCCAATAAATCAAATCAGACTTTTTATGGAATAAAGCTTGGGGATGTAAACTGGGACTGGAATCCTTCAGTTGCCAGAATGGTTAATACAGAAATTATTGACCCCACAAATAGGGAGGAGGAAGAGGTTAAGCAATCAACTAAAGATGCTATAAATAAAGATTAGAGAGATTTTTAGATCTAATTCAAAGGAGCTTCTTTTCACTCTGGCAAACGTCCTCAAAGACAATTAACTTTTGTGTTGAAAGCAATATTATACCCCAAAGCCTAAGGACAAAATACCAAAGTCCACTTTATATTCATTTCTTTATTATTTTTACTCGGTCAACAATTAATGCCATGATTAGATCGGGACTAATAACATTGTTCATTATGTTCTTTGCCTTTATGGCAGAGGCTCAGGGACCATGTTATAAACAAGGTCAAACTCCTTCATTGGCTATTCCGGTTTGTGGTACTACTGCTTTTGTGCAGGATAGTGTTTCTATTTGTGATGGTCTTCCCATTCCTGTACCTTGTTTTGATTTAATCACTTATGCTGATAAAAATCCTTTCTGGTATAAATTTCATTGCTTTCAAACAGGGCAATTAGGCTTTCTGGTAGTACCTAATAATCCAGGGGATGATTACGACTGGATGCTGTTTGATGTAACAGGCAAAAATCCTAATCTCGTCTACTCTGATACTAGTTGCATCGTAGCTTATAACTGGAGTGGAATGGCGGGCAATACAGGTACTAGCCCTACCTCAGTAGATTCTAATTCATGTGCTTCTGCTACCGTTAATGGTACTCCCAATCAAACTAAAATGCCTACCCTTATAGTTGGTCACGATTACTTATTAATGGTGAGCCACTATACCGATACTCAAGTGGGATATCAAATTACTTTTGGGGGTGGCGATGCGGTGATTACCGATTCCCTGGCTCCTTTTATGAAGTATGCCAGAGCCATTTGCGATGGTACTAATATGCTCTTGGTAACCAATAAAAAAATGCGCTGTACTTCCTTGGATCTGAATGGTAGTTGCTTTGCTTTATCTCCTCCCAATGCTAAGATTATAAGTGCCGTGGGTAATTGTTATGGTGGTTTCGATTTTGATACGGTTCATGTTACACTCAATACACCATTGGTTCCTGGTAGATATAATCTGGTGGTTAATATGGGCAATGATGGAAATACCCTGGAAGATATTTGTTATAATGACATACCGGTAGGTAGTAAAATTCCGGTAGACGTATATCCCATGAGCCCTACCCCCATGGATAGTTTTATGATGTCGGATAGTTGCAATCCTTCTTCCATTACTTTATTGTTTAGGCGCCCTATTATGTGCAACACTATAGCACCTGATGCTAGCGATTTTACTATCAGTGGTCCGTCGGCAGTTAGTATAGCTAATGTGGCATTAAATTGTAATACCGATTCCGCTACCTGGTCAATAACTTTAAATTTTACACAACAAATCACCGTAGGTGGCAATTATACTATTACGCTTGTTACAGGATCGGATGGGAATACTATAATTGATGAATGTAACTTTCAGAGTTTTACAAACCAAAGCCTTGTATTCAAAGCTGCTGCACCGCAGGTGACCCCAATTATCGGCCCTTCTTCAATCTGTGTAAATACAGTTGATACACTGAAAGATGCAACAGTAGGAGGTACCTGGATAAGTAGTAAATCTACAGCGCTTTCTATCGATCGTTTTGGGGTAATTCATGCACTCGCTCCCGATACGGTTACTATTAATTATACAGCCATCGGATTAAACGGATGTCCAGGATATCAGGTGCATCCAATCATCATTCATCCTGCTCCTAAAGTGGCTTCTATTCAGGGTGGCAAGAATATTTGCATGCAAAATAGGGATACACTTGCTGTATCTTCAGTAGGAGGTAGTTGGTTAAGTTCAGATACCACCATTGTCAAGATTGATCCTGCCACAGGTATCGCCACTCCAGTTAACGTTGGTTCAGCTACTATAAAATACCAGATTGTTAATCAGTTTGGATGTTCCGATTCTGGTACTGTTGTCTTGTCAGTCCATCCTTTACCTATAGTTGCACCTATCATTGGTGCTACTGATATTTGTATCAATAACAGTGCATTATACACCGATAATACCACAAAGGGTATCTGGCAATCCGATGATACAGCAGTTGCTATCATTGATTATAGTGGAATTGTGTATACTAAGACTGCAGGCAATCTTACCATTAAGTACATTGTAGTAAGCAAGCAAGGCTGTACCGATTCGGTGTCAAAAAATATTGTAGTACATTCTTTGCCTGTTATACCTGCTATCAATAGTAGTAGTGATGTTTGCATCGGTAAAAATATCAGCTTCTCTAATCCATTATCTGGTGGACAGTGGGTGAGTGCTAATGCCAGTATTGCAACTATCAACAATGCAGGATTATTAACGGCTGTAGCTGTTGGTAGGGATACAATTAGGTATATAGTTACCACTAATAGTTGTACCGATTCAGTGTATAAGCTCATTGTTGTTAGACCATTACCTGTGGTCGATTCTATCATGGGAAATGTGCCAACTTGTGTAAACGATTCCTTGCAACTTAGTAGTATTCCAATGGGCGGTATCTGGACTAGTATCCCTGCTTCCATTGCGGCAGTAAATAACAATGGTTTAGTAAAGACTTTAACTGCAGGGTATAGCAAAATAACCTACGTTGTTACCAGTACTTTTGGTTGTCTCGATTCGGTATTCAGCATGCTGCAGGTCAAAGCTGCTCCTATTCCAGATTTCAGCATACCTACTAATATTTGTTTGCCGGATGGTATTGGGTATTTTACCAATCTTACTACTCCGTTGCTGGCAACTAATAGTTATGTTTGGGATTTTGGGGATGCTAATAATCTGGTTAAAGTATTCACTACCAATGCAGCTCATCAGTTTGTTCAGCCATTGCAGAATAGTGGTTATACTATCAAATTGTTGGCAATCAATGCAGATAACTGTAAAGCTAGCACTACTAAGTTTTTGCCTTTCTCATACATACATGCCCAACCTACTTCTGCCATCAGTACGGTGCCTTCTCCTCCCGAGGTTTGTGTAGGCAATCCAGTCCAGTTCTTTGATAATAGCGGCAATGTTTTGAAGTCTATCTGGTACTTTGGTAATGAGTTAATAGATACTGCATTTTCTGAAATGTATACATATCCTTTTGCAAGCACATTCTGGGTTACGCATAAGATTATTGATTTCAATGGATGTATTAGTACGCCTTCCCAGATAATGGTGAAGGTTGATTCATTTCCAATAGTGGATGCTGGTCCCGATCAATATGTATACCTCGGATCTTCAGTGATGCTTAATCCTCTATTTATTGCAGATAGTGCTAGGGTGCAATGGACTCCTGATATTTATCTTGATAATAATACTATTGCTAATCCTGCGTGCACCCCTTTGCATGATACTACTTATACTTTGTCAGTATGGAATAAAGGTGGCTGCTCATCTACCGATACCGTTCGGGTAATGGTGCTGGATAATGTAAAAATACCCAACGCATTTTCTCCTAATGCAGATCAGAATCATGATAACTGGCTAATCCCTGCTCTTACAAAATATCCCGATTGTTCTGTCATAGTCTTTAACCGTTATGGACAAAAAGTGTTCGAAAGTTTACATGGGTATACCCATCCATGGGATGGTAAATTCAATGGTACAAAAGTTCCGGTAGGAGTGTACTACTATGTAATAAAAAGAGACGATAAACTTCCTGTATTATCCGGGCCAGTATCCGTATTCTGGTAATATTATTATAGAATATAAGTCGTATAAACAAGTAACATAAACGCTTTGTTCTTGGATATAATTGGATATAAATTGTACTCATGTATTCATTATGACTCACGATTCACGACTCACGACTCACGACTCACGATTCACGCATTCCTCACGACTAATAATCCTTCAAACTATTTTCCCCCTCCCGAAACTATAGGTATACTGATTCTAATACCACTGGTGCTCGAGCCATCATCCATGTATCCTTGTACACCATCAATTCTAATCACTTTCAAAATGTTTTCTATTCCAAATGATGCTTCGTAATAATGTTTGTCAGGGTTTACAAATAAACTGTTTCCTGCCAGTACAAAAAACCAGTTAAGCTTCTTAAATAAAGGAATCTTATTAGTCAATAATCCATTCAGATGATATTCTACATGTCCTTCTAAAAATACCTTTTCAGCATTACTGAAGGTATA